>NZ_SMAB01000040.1 GCF_004342885.1 Tepidibacillus fermentans | reverse complement strand
TGGGGCTGTCTAAAAAGTCAGAGTAACTGACTTTTAGAGCGCCTCCATTTTTATCAAATTTTTATAAAAAATGCACAAAAAAATCGTCCTATCCTGTAAAATGAAGTTACCACACAACATTTCAGAAAGGACGATTTTTATGAGCAATCAAATGATTACTACTGAAAATTATAACACGCAATTGACATTTCTTCCAGAGGTAGAGGAGATAAAGACCTCTAAAAGACAATTAGCCCCTACTTTCAAACCATATGACAATCGTCAAATCCAAATCATTTATGATATTGAATTGCTTATCCCTGAACACCATGTCGCGCGTGTAGTAGATGAAATGATTGAAGCCATTCCAGATGAACAACTGTTTTCCCATTATTCAGGTGGTGGGAGAAGTTCATATCACCCAAAAATGATGCTTAAAGTCATCTTGTTTGCCTATTCCCAAAAGGTATATTCCTGCCGTGGTATTGAACAGCTTACGCTAGAAAATGTCCCCACTATGTGGCTTTCGGCAATGCAACGGCCAGACTACCGCACCATCAATGAATTTCGTGGAAAACGAATGAAATCTATGATTGATGAATTATTCGAAACGATGGTCCGGAAGCTAATCGAAGACAAGTATATTTCTATGGAAAATTACTTTTTGGATGGTACAAAGATTGAAGCTGATGCCAACAAGTATTCCTTTGTATGGAAAAAATCAATAGTCAAGTTCGAGGAAAAATTAAAAGAAAAAATCCAAGAAACCCTTCAACACATCGCGGAGATGGCAAAAGCAGAAGAGCTAGAGATCCTTGGGGAAAGCCTGAAGGATACAGAGTTAGATCCTTCCCAATTGGAAGAGATCGCTGTTGGCTTGGAAACGCACGTGGCAGCTTTATCAGATGTGATTGAAAAAGGAACAAATACAGAGTTCCGTAAGGAAAAACGAAAAAGACGGACTGAGTGGAAGAAATCTCTTAAACTGATCCGTGAGGATTTTTTGCCAAGGCTGGCCCAATATAAAGCTCAAAAGGAAATATTCGGCGACAGGAACAGTTATTCTAAGACAGACAATGATGCAACTTTTATGCG
>NZ_SMAB01000039.1 GCF_004342885.1 Tepidibacillus fermentans | reverse complement strand
GTTTGTGTCAAGTTTTTCTCGATCAAGCTTTAATACTAATAATATCAGCATCCTATTTTTGTACGCTATGCACAGGCTACCGCACTACTGTTTGGTGGCCTTGATTAATAAGTCACGTTCTAAAAAGCAAGAACCTGACTTATTAATCAAGGTTATCGTAAACTTTTCATAAGATTTCCTATTGCCGTTGAATGGGCAGCATATAAGCTAATGGAACCTTGCCTGACCCCGATCGATGGACGAATTACTTCTCGCAGATTTTGGGACCATTTTACGGTCTTCTTCACATCACGTTGTTTCCTTTGACTTCTTTTCTGATGGGCTAAATAAACAGATCTTAATGTTTTATTTAAGATACCTTGTTTAATTTTTACCATGGCTTCTCCGCCTTCGGCGCTCCAATGCATACCCCGTTTTTTCATACGATAAGAAACATGGCGTTGATTGGATTCCATCGCCCCCAAACCCCTTGCTCCTTCAGGGGGATTTTGCACCTTTTCTCTCCAATCATAAATACGATCCCAATTATTCTGTATGTATGAGCGAAATACCTTAACTTTTTCTACCTGCTTGTTTTCATCAAGCGTACTTTCATAAGTATCAAGCCATTTAGTAAATGCCTCTAGATTATGTTCTTTTAGTGCCTTATGAATGGCATCTTTATACTCATTCTTCTCAATGCCGAATGCTCGATTTAGGGCTTGTACAATATGATAAGAGTCTAATTGGTTTAGCACAGGGTAACGAGACTGTGAGAAGGCCTCTTGAAACTTATCTGCTGTATAACCATGCCCACCATCGCTATTGGAAACTACTTGAGTATGTTCTAATGAATACTGGTGTGCAGCAAACGCCTGTATTTCTTTCCAAAAATCCATGGTGGGTTGGGTGGTCATGATCACTTTGGGTTGGCGTAAAGCGACCCGTTTGCCGTTTTTATCCCAACCTTCATGTAAAATAGCATGACGAACTTCTAAACTTTTTTTCTTCTCTGTCCCTCTTACAAATACACCATCAGCTTCGACATATAGATAGTTCACTTTTTTGCCGTCAGGTAAAGATGCGGCTTCCTCTAATTCCATCACCATTTCTTTATCGGCCTGTGCTTGCACTTTCCCTACACGTCTTACGA
>NZ_SMAB01000038.1 GCF_004342885.1 Tepidibacillus fermentans | reverse complement strand
TCAGACTGTCGACAAACCCCAACTCAAATGCTTCATTTGAGTTGGGATTTGTCTTTTTTTGCTCATCATTTTCTAAGATTCTTATCTTATTTAGGCTGGACATGGTCTTTTCCATGTCCAGTTTGCCATTTTCTTTAAGTTCATGGCAGCAAAAGTAAGCATCGCTTGCATGGACAATTTTCCCAGTCCCCGAAGGGTTGTCCATCGCATGCCATGCTTCTCTTTTCCATCGGCAAAGACTCGTTCAATCGTTTCTTTGCGCTTCTCATATATGTTTTTATTGATCTCTGTATGCCTTAAATGATCCGCTTCTTCCACATAATGTTCCCAAATGTGGCGATGAATGAATTTGATATGATCTTTATTTTGGGTACACTTTTCTAAGAACGGGCACGTTTTACATATTTCCGGATTAGAAGCGTACTGTCGATAACCTTCTCTTGTCGTGGTTCGGTATTCAAGAATTTGGTTGTTTGGGCAGATATAACAATCATAATGTTCATCGTATACATACTCATACTTTTTAAAGAAACCGTCTTTTGTTCTTGGTCTTGTATATGGCATAACGGGACGAATCTCTTTGTCCAACAGACTTTTCGCATTCGCTGGGGTTTTGTATCCGGCATCTACGGCTACTGCAGTTGGTTTGCCTACTTTTTCGATGACTTGTTCGAGTAATTGACCAAACACCTGACTATCATGAATATTCGCTCCCGTTACCTTGGTAGCTAAGACAAAGCCTTTTGCGTCACATGCGGTATGAAATGAATAGGCAAACATCTTTTCCCGTTCATCTTTTACGTAATAGCCACTATCAGGATCTGTTTTACTGACCTTTATTTCCTTGGCTTCTTCCTTCTCTTTCGGGGGAAAGGGCTTTTTTCCATGGTTTTCGCGGTCTTGGTTAATCTCTAACTCTAATTGCGCTTGATAGCTTTTTGTTTCTACCCGGACAATTTTCTTATCGTACTTCTTTTTATTGGCGCTTGCTTTGACATGTGTAGAATCAATAAAGGCAACAGAAGGGTCTACTAACCCTTTATTCATCGCTTCTTCTAAGATACGATAAAAAATCTGTTCAAATAAATCAGTACCTTGAAAGCGACGAACATAATTCTTGCCGAACGTTGAAAAATGAGGAATTTTCTCTGTGAAACCATATCCTAAGAACCATCGATACGCCACGTTGGTTTCAATTTCTTTGATCGTTTGACGCATGGAACGAATACCAAATAAATACTGCACAAAGACCATTTTAATGAGCACAACAGGATCAATACTAGGCCTTCCGTTATCTAGGCAATAGGTATCTTTGACAAGATCGTAAATAAAATCAAAGTCTATGGCTTGTTCAATCTTCCTTACCAAATGATCTTCTGGAACCAATTGATCAAGAGCCACCATTTCCAATTGATTTCGATTATTGTCTGTACGCTTCGATAACATCCTAAATTTCCCCCGTTAACCAAGAATTCTATCCCTATTATACAAAAAAACCTGTAGATTTGGCCACTAGTTAGGGACTTTGTCTACAAGCTGA
>NZ_SMAB01000037.1 GCF_004342885.1 Tepidibacillus fermentans | reverse complement strand
CATATCTCATCGATCGGTCGTTTCATTTTCAAAAGACAGCGTGGAAGATGTGTATCTACCTTGGGATAGAGATTTTTTTATTTTCAGACAAAATTTGACACCTCCTATTGTAATAATTTGTTATTATTGGAATTAATAAATGAGAGTGTGGAAGAGGAGGTTAAATGATGTACGTTGTAGATGGTGCTGGTAGAATCTATTATCCCTCGAACTATACGAATTATTTATGGAGTGGACAAACGCTGAGAAGAGGAGACCGAAACGACTATGTGAAAACATTGCAGTCTTGGCTTTATAAAGCTGGATTCAATCCAGGGGCCATTGATGGAATTTATGGAGCAAATACAGAAAAGGCTGTGAAGGAGTTTCAAAAGAAGGTTGGAATCACAGCTGACGGAATTGCGGGAAAGCAGACATATCAGGCTCTGCAAAATTATTCAGGAACGAAAACGCCCACTTCCCAATCTACTTCATCAAGTATCGAACAGAAGGATAAGGTGGAAATTTCTCGAGAAGCGAACCAGCTGTTTACAGTTCAACAGAAAGCATCAAAATCGTGGATTGATACTGTGACCAGCTGGGTTAAATCGACTGCTGGATGGCTAAAGAAAGCGGGAGAATTTGTGCTTGAAGCCGCCGAAGACGGTCTTGACTTCCTAGTGCTTGATGACATCCGTACTCTTTTTGATCCGAATGCAGATAATTCTGCTAAAGTTCTTTCTCTGATTTCGCTTTTTCCTGCAGGGAAAGTGACAAAGGCTGGGAAAATCTTCAGTTTGTTAGAGAAATATGGGAAAGATGAGATAGTAGATACTGTGGTTGGGATGGGGAAAGTGATAAAATACAATGATAGGGCTGTTTTGATGGAGGGGAATGTCAGAGAGGGATGGCAGCACATTCTAGCTGGTCATGTGATAGGTAAAGCAGGAAAAACTCTATTTCCAAAACATATGGGAGAAGGAGAGATTAAAAACTTAATAATGGAGAGTGTGGAAAAGGGTAGGATTCGAACAAAACATCCAGATGGAACTGTTGAGTATGTATATAACCCTGGAAAATATGGCATTAGTGAGATGATTACTGTCGTAAGTAAGGATGGAATCATTCGAACTTCATATCCAACCAAAGGGAATAGTGTGGTAACGAAAAAGTAAGGGTGATGTGTATGTCCATTAAAATTTTATTGGAAGACTGGGAAAGAGATTGGGAAGAAACACTAAGAAGCGAAGAATTTTATAGTTTCTTTAGTTGCGAAATGTATATGAGAATTGACAACGGTACTGAACAAATGGTGATCAATGTTGCAACGATTTATGGAACAGCTTTGTTAAGTATAGCCGACGGTATCATTAATATGATCGTACACAAAGAGAATAAACCATTTAGAATCTCTGGTTTTGGCTCTATGTATGAGTATTTTTTTACACCAAAAGATAATAACATTAAAATTGAAGCGGTTAATGTCACAAATGATGTGGTAGAGTTCTCTCTTCTTTACGATAAGATGAAATTCTCTCGAGATTTTGTACGAGCATTGAAAAATCATTTACGACAGATTTCCTATATTAATCCTTTAATTAGAGAGCATGATACGTACAAGCTTCTCGAACAGAAATTAAATATAATTAGTGGTATTATTGAGAAGGTTTAATTCGATCGTGGGCAAAACGGATACAGTGTCCTTTGCCGAATGATCGTTGCAGCTTGCGAATTTTTCGAGGACGCGCTCAAAGAAATGTGGGAAAAGGCGGAGTGATCATCCGCCTTTTTGCACTCGAAAAAATTTTGCACGAGACAAAACTTCATAATTATCAAACCTTAAAATATCAATGT
>NZ_SMAB01000036.1 GCF_004342885.1 Tepidibacillus fermentans | reverse complement strand
TCATCAGGTGGGTTAAAGTCCCGCTGAGCCTCGGACTAGGGGGCTCATATCCAAACCCGGGGGTAATGCCTCGGGGGCCGGCAATTTTGTTGCCGGAGGGCAGGGCGTCTGTCGCGAGGCAGAGTCTGAAGGGCTTGAGGAGAAGTACCAGGCCGTAGTGAAACGGGGCTGCCCGAATTGCGAACCGGTCGGCCAAAGATGGGGCAAGGTCGAGTCTGCACTATGGAGACGAAGGCGTTCTAGTCCACCCATCGCACCAAGGTGTGTGCGGACGGCATGGTACGGAAGATGACGATGTGACCCACGGAGATCTCGTCATGTCTGAAACCAATGCACTTGCAGGACGAGTGGGTAAATAAAGTCGAAGCGGTCGTGCCGCGCCCGCCGCTTCAAAGAACGCGCGGCAGTTTCAGTAACGGATGTTATAAGGAAACCCCGAAGTGCATACCGGACGCATGGCGAGAAGTCGGAGAGCCGCGTAATACTTTGGAACGGACGAACAACAGAAACGTCCGGATCAACCGCCCTGGTGCGGTTGGCTTCTGCTCACTCAAAAGGTGATGCAGAAGGGGAAGGCGGCTCGCTTTATGGAGACCAGAACTGGAGTGAGTTTCGCGAGTAGGCGGCAAGGAACGGATAGTTCCCTATGTGAAAGACCCAAAACTTGCAGGCGGAGGACACGGAACGCATGAAAGCAGAAGGCACAGGACGAAAGGTTCATTCGTTAATCGACAAAGTGTATCACAGAACGAACTTGGAAATGGCATGGGAATCGGTGAGAGCAAACGGAGGAAGCGGTGGGATCGATAAGGTCACTATTCCGGCATTCCAAAAGACAGCCGAACAGGAACTGGAGCGGCTGCACGAAGAACTGAAACGGGGGACGTATCGGCCGATGCCAGTTAGGCGGATTCTTATTCCCAAGAAAGGGAAACCAAATGAGAAGCGGCCACTGGGCATCCCGGCGATACGAGATCGGGTATGCCAGCAAGCGTTGAAAAACCGGTTGGAACCCATTTTCGAACCTCTTTTCAGTGAATGCAGCTTCGGATACCGACCGGGAAGGTCTACGCATCAAGCGATGCGTAAGATTTACCGCGAACTGATGGATGGATGTGAATGGGTCGTTGACGCTGATCTGCGGGACTTCTTCGGTACAGTTCATCATGAACCGCTTATCGACATGATTGCTGAACAAGTCAGTGACGGGAGAATCCTCAAATTGGTTAGACAAATGCTCGAAGCCGGGTACATGGAAAGCGGGAAGAAATACGCGACGCCGAACGGCACACCGCAAGGAAGCGTCATTAGTCCACTGTTCAGTAATATCTACCTGAATCGGTTTGACCATGAAATGACTGATAGAGGATACCGACTGACGCGATTTGCCGACGATTGGGTCGTCCTCTGCAAAACGCAGGCGGAAGCCGCACGAGCGCTGCGGGACGCAAAGACCATTCTGGAGTCGCTCGGACTGACGCTTCACCCGAACAAAACAAAGATCACCCACATCAAATGGGGATTCGAGTTTTTGGGATACAAGCTGAAACGGGGAAAGGGACTGTCGCTACCGCAGGAAAAGGTGAAGAAACAACCAAAAATCAATATTTATGCTTATCCCAAGGACAAGTCGATCAAGCAGTTCATGGACACGATTCGGGCACGAACGCGCAGACGTATCCCACTCACCGTCTTCCAAATCATCGATTTCATCAATCCTGTTATACGAGGATGGGGCAACTACTACCGTAAAGCCCACGTAAGAAAGTTGTTTAACCGACTCCAACGCTGGATTATTCGACGGATTTGGAGCCACCGGTTTAAACGTTGGCGAAATACGGGATGGAAGAAACTACCCGAAGCCATACTCTACTCCAAGTACCGACTGGTAAATCTTTTATCGATAATTCCAGACTTGAACCTACGAACTGCACCCAAAGGGTGACATGAAGGAAAGCGGATTGCGGGAAAACTGCACGATCCGTTTGATTGAGCGGACGGAGGAAGGCGTAAGCCGACCTCCTTCGACTCTAC
>NZ_SMAB01000035.1:3268-4996 GCF_004342885.1 Tepidibacillus fermentans | reverse complement strand
ATATCAAACAATCTTTAATGGAGAGTTTGATCCTGGCTCAGGACGAACGCTGGCGGCGTGCCTAATACATGCAAGTCGAATGACAGGTGTCAGATATCAGAGGCCAGAGGTCAGAGTGAATGACCTTTCGAGGAAGTAAAACGGATTTGAAAGTAAACATCGTAGTATTGCTTTCATCCGGCTTCCGGTTTCCGATATCTGACATCTGGAATGGCGGACGGGTGAGTAACACGTGGGCAACCTGCCTGTAAGACTGGGATAACCTCGGGAAACCGAAGCTAATACCAGATAGATACGAAATCCGCATGGATTTCGTAAGAAAGGTGGCGCAAGCTACCACTTACAGATGGGCCCGCGGCGCATTAGCTAGTTGGTAGGGTAACGGCCTACCAAGGCGACGATGCGTAGCCGACCTGAGAGGGTGATCGGCCACACTGGGACTGAGACACGGCCCAGACTCCTACGGGAGGCAGCAGTAGGGAATCTTCCGCAATGGACGAAAGTCTGACGGAGCAACGCCGCGTGAGTGATGAAGGTCTTCGGATTGTAAAACTCTGTCATTAGGGAAGAACAAGTACAGGATGAACAAGCCTGTACCTTGACGGTACCTAAGGAGGAAGCCCCGGCTAACTACGTGCCAGCAGCCGCGGTAATACGTAGGGGGCAAGCGTTGTCCGGAATTATTGGGCGTAAAGCGCGCGCAGGCGGTTCTTTAAGTCTGATGTGAAAGCCCACGGCTCAACCGTGGAGGGTCATTGGAAACTGGAGGACTTGAGTGCAGGAGAGGGAAGCGGAATTCCATGTGTAGCGGTGAAATGCGTAGAGATATGGAGGAACACCAGTGGCGAAGGCGGCTTCCTGGCCTGTAACTGACGCTCAGGCGCGAAAGCGTGGGGAGCAAACAGGATTAGATACCCTGGTAGTCCACGCCGTAAACGATGAGTGCTAGGTGTTAGGGGTTTCGACACCCTTAGTGCCGAAGTTCACACATTAAGCACTCCGCCTGGGGAGTACGGCCGCAAGGCTGAAACTCAAAGGAATTGACGGGGGCCCGCACAAGCAGTGGAGCATGTGGTTTAATTCGAAGCAACGCGAAGAACCTTACCAGGGCTTGACATCCCACTGACCGATCTAGAGATAGGTTTTTCCCTTCGGGGACAGTGGTGACAGGTGGTGCATGGTTGTCGTCAGCTCGTGTCGTGAGATGTTGGGTTAAGTCCCGCAACGAGCGCAACCCTTAATCTTAGTTGCCAGCATTGAGTTGGGCACTCTAAGGTGACTGCCGGTGACAAACCGGAGGAAGGTGGGGATGACGTCAAATCATCATGCCCCTTATGTCCTGGGCTACACACGTGCTACAATGGCTGGTACAAAGGGTAGCGAAACCGTGAGGTGAAGCCAATCCCAAAAAGCCAGTCTCAGTTCGGATTGTAGGCTGCAACTCGCCTACATGAAGCCGGAATTGCTAGTAATCGCGGATCAGCATGCCGCGGTGAATACGTTCCCGGGCCTTGTACACACCGCCCGTCACACCACGAGAGTTTGCAACACCCGAAGTCGGTGAGGTAACCGCAAGGAGCCAGCCGCCGAAGGTGGGGCAGATGATTGGGGTGAAGTCGTAACAAGGTAGCCGTATCGGAAGGTGCGGCTGGATCACCTCCTTTCTATGGAGAATTCATCCTACGGATGAAAAAGAGAAGCTAAGCGAAGACACTGTTTAGTTTTGAA
>NZ_SMAB01000035.1:0-3173 GCF_004342885.1 Tepidibacillus fermentans | reverse complement strand
GAGTGTACCTTGAAAACTAGATAGCAAACACATCAAATGAGCGTCTGATAGGTTAAGATAGAAAGGGCGCACGGTGGATGCCTTGGTGCTAGGAGCCGAAGAAGGACGGAACGAACACCGATATGCCTCGGGGAGCTGTAAGTAAGCAACGATCCGGGGATTTCCGAATGGGGGAACCCACGTCTCGTAATGGAGACGTACCCATCCCTGAACACATAAGGGATGAGGAGGCAACCAGGGGAACTGAAACATCTAAGTACCCTGAGGAAGAGAAAGCAAAGATCTTGGGCCCCACCAAAGTAGTCGGAATAAGCTACAAAGCTTTCCGTCACTTTGGTGGGACTCGAGTGCGATTCCCTAAGTAGCGGCGAGCGAAAGGGGAACAGCCTAAACCGATACCTACGGGTATCGGGGTCGTGGGGCGTCTTAAATGGAGTTAGAAAGAAGGAACTTAGTTGAACAGGTCTGGAAAGGCTGGCCATAGAGCGTAAGAGCCGCGTAAACAAAAAGGACCTTCCTCCAAGACCAACCCCGAGTACGGCGGGACACGAGAAACCCCGTCGGAATCTGGGAGGACCATCTCCTAAGGCTAAATACTCCCTAGCAACCGATAGTGAAACAGTACCGTGAGGGAAAGGTGAAAAGCACCCCGGGAGGGGAGTGAAAGAGAACCTGAAACCGTGTGCTTACAAACAGTTGGAGCACAATTCATGTGTGACAGCGTGCCTTTTGTAGAATGAACCGGCGAGTTACGATTGCGTGCGAGGTTAAGGCGGGAAGCTGGAGCCGTAGCGAAAGCGAGTCTGAATAGGGCGAAAGTACGTAGTCGTAGACCCGAAACCGTGTGATCTACCCATGTCCAGGGTGAAGGTGAGGTAACACTCACTGGAGGCCCGAACCCACTAGTGTTGAAAAACTAGGGGATGAGGTGTGGGTAGGGGTGAAATTCCAATCGAACACGGAGATAGCTGGTTCTCCCCGAAATAGCTTTAGGGCTAGCCTTGGAGGAAGAAACTTGGAGGTAGAGCACTGATTGGGCTAGGGGCCCTCATCGGGTTACCGAACTCAGTCAAACTCCGAATGCCAAGGATTCATCTCCAGGAGTCAGACGGCGAGTGCTAAGATCCGTCGTCAAGAGGGAAACAGCCCAGACCATCAGCTAAGGTCCCCAAGTATACGTTAAGTGGGAAAGGATGTGGAGTTGCATAGACAACCAGGATGTTGGCTTAGAAGCAGCCACCATTTAAAGAGTGCGTAATAGCTCACTGGTCGAGTGACTCTGCGCCGAAAATGTACCGGGGCTAAACGTATCACCGAAGCTATGGATTGTGCCTACGGCACAGTGGTAGGGGAGCGTTCCAATTGCGTAGAAGGTATACCGGGAGGAGTGCTGGAGCGATTGGAAGTGAGAATGCCGGTATGAGTAACGAAAAGAGGGGTGAGAATCCCCTCCGCCGAAAACCTAAGGGTTCCTGAGGAAGGTTCGTCCGCTCAGGGTAAGTCGGGACCTAAGCCGAGGCCGAAAGGCGTAGGCGATGGACAACAGGTTGAAATTCCTGTACTACCTACATTCCGTTTGAGCAATGGGGTGACGCAGAAGGGTAGGTGAAGCGTGCGAGTGGAAGAGCACGTCCAAGCAGTGAGGCTGAGTATACAGGCAAATCCGTAGACTCAAGGCTAGGCTGTGATGGCGAGGGAAATTGAAGTACCGAAGTCACTGATCTCATGCTGCCAAGAAAAGCCTCTAGCGAGGGATGGGGTACCCGTACCGTAAACCGACACAGGTGGGTGAGGAGAGAATCCTAAGGCGCTCGGGAGAACTCTCGTTAAGGAACTCGGCAAAATGACCCCGTAACTTCGGGAGAAGGGGTGCCTCGATAGGGTGAAAGCCCGAGGAGGCCGCAGTGAAAAGGCCCAAGCGACTGTTTAGCAAAAACACAGGTCTCTGCAAAACCGTAAGGTGACGTATAGGGGCTGACGCCTGCCCGGTGCTGGAAGGTTAAGGGGAGAGGTAAGCGCAAGCGAAGCTTTGAACCGAAGCCCCAGTAAACGGCGGCCGTAACTATAACGGTCCTAAGGTAGCGAAATTCCTTGTCAGGTAAGTTCTGACCCGCACGAATGGCGTAACGACTTGGGCACTGTCTCAACGAGAGACCCGGTGAAATTGTAATACCTGTGAAGATGCAGGTTACCCGCGACAAGACGGAAAGACCCCATGGAGCTTTACTGTAGCCTGATATTGAATTTTGGTACGATCTGTACAGGATAGGTGGGAGCCAGAGAAGCCGGGCCGCCAGGTTCGGTGGAGGCAACGGTGGGATACCACCCTGATCGTATTGAAATTCTAACCTACATCCCTAATCGGGATGAGGGACCGTGTCAGGTGGGCAGTTTGACTGGGGCGGTCGCCTCCTAAAGAGTAACGGAGGCGCCCAAAGGTTCCCTCAGAATGGTTGGAAATCATTCGCAGAGTGTAAAGGCAGAAGGGAGCTTGACTGCGAGACCTACAAGTCGAGCAGGGACGAAAGTCGGGCTTAGTGATCCGGTGGTTCCGCATGGAAGGGCCATCGCTCAACGGATAAAAGCTACCCTGGGGATAACAGGCTTATCTCCCCCAAGAGTCCACATCGACGGGGAGGTTTGGCACCTCGATGTCGGCTCATCGCATCCTGGGGCTGAAGTAGGTCCCAAGGGTTGGGCTGTTCGCCCATTAAAGCGGTACGCGAGCTGGGTTCAGAACGTCGTGAGACAGTTCGGTCCCTATCTGTCGCGGGCGTAGGAAATTTGAGAGGAGCTGTCCTTAGTACGAGAGGACCGGGATGGACACACCGCTGGTGTACCAGTTGTGCCGCCAGGCGCATGGCTGGATAGCCAAGTGTGGACGGGATAAGCGCTGAAAGCATCTAAGCGTGAAGCCCCCCTCAAGATGAGATTTCCCATTTCCAGAGGTCAGGTTTCAGAAGCCAGAAGTCTGAGTGAAAGCTTTGACTTTGAGGAGAAGAGAATTGTATGTCAAATTACTTCTTTGATATACATGCATCTGATATCCGGTTTCCGACATCTGATCTCTGGAAAGTAAGATCCCTTAAAGATGATGAGGTTGATAGGTCCGGTGTGGAAGTACCGTAAGGTATGGAGCTAACGGATACTAATGGATCGAGGGCTTAACCTAA
>NZ_SMAB01000034.1 GCF_004342885.1 Tepidibacillus fermentans | reverse complement strand
AAACTCTGGTCTGAGGTACACGAACTACATTTGAGGCTTATCCTTGTGGGTGAGTTTGCGTAACAAAACAAAGCCCAATAACTACCCGAAACAAGTAGAGTATATGTAGCGGATATATGGAGTGAAAGTTTGCGCTCTTACCTGGGGACTAAGTCCATTACTCGCTAACATACTTCTTGATGAAGTTGACAAAGAACTGGAAAACGGGGACATAGAAGTATTGAAAGGGAAAAAATTACGAAGTAGTAATAAATATTTTACTTAAAAATTTTTTGGTAACTATTAGGAATAGGAAAGAATTGTTTAATCGCAAATAAATAGTTTGTCTAATATAAAAAAATGTTGACTAAAGGTAAATATTTTACTAAAATTTTTATTAGATAATGTAAGCGCTGACAAACTAAACATAAATAAAGGCTACTTTCATGGTCTAGGGAACGGAATATATCAAATATCCCTTTTCTATCCCTTTTCGAAAAGGTATTCAGTCGATTGACGGCATAAAAAAGAATAGGTTCACTCAGCATAATCCATTTATTGCTTTGAAAGATTTTAATACAGAAGAGAATCAAGATAATGTTTATGGATTCAGTTTAGTTTATAGTGAGAACTGTTAGGCTGGTTTAGAAATGGACGATTACAGTTGGGAAGAATAACCTCTATTGAAACAAGATATAACACTGCGATAAGAATTATACCCTGCAAAATTAACTGAAAATGATAAGGAACTTGTGAAAGAACAAATTTGAAAAAGGAGGTTCCCATATGTACTTAGGTGTTGATTATTATCCTGAACATTGGCCAAAAGAAATGATGGATGAAGATATAAAAGGGATTAAAGAGTTAGGTGCAAATATTGTTCGAATTGGTGAATTCGCGTGGCACATGATGGAAAGTAAAGAGGGGAATTTCGATTTTACTTTTTTCGATGATGTGATTGCAAGATTGAAAAAGGAAGGAATTAAGGTAATATTTGGGACACCAACAGCGACATTCCCTGCGTGGTTAGCTAAGAAATTTCCCTTTATTTTATCAGTCGACGAAAACGGTGATACCCGTGTATTCGGTGGACGACGACAGTATTGCTTTAATTCTGATATTTACAGAAAATACAGTGCCCGTATTACTGAGGAATTAGTGAAACATTACAAAGACGAAAGTGCAATCGTTGCTTGGCAGATTGATAATGAACTCGGCCATGAAGGCAGCGACATGTGTTATTGTGATCAATGTCATGTCAAATTCCAAGAATTTCTAAAAGAAAAATACGAATCAATTGACGAATTAAATGAAAGATGGGGAACGATTTTTTGGGGACAAACATATAATGATTTTTCCGAAATTCCAATTCCAAAAAAAACGATCACAACACATAACCCTGCATTACAACTTGATTGGGCTCGATTTCGATCCTTTTCCGTTAATAGTTTTGCACACGAAATGATTTCGATTGTTAGAAAATATAAAGGAAAACACCAACAAATCACTACAAATGTTTCTGGTGGTTTTTTTAATAAGTGGTTTGATCATGCTGAAAATGTGAAACCACTAGATTTTGTTTCATATGATAATTATCCTGTTTGGGGAGGATTATCAGAATCAATTCCTCCAGCAGCAATTGCCATGGCTCATGATTTTAACAGAGGATTATTAGGGAAAAATTACTGGATTGTGGAAGAGCTGATGGGTGCGCAAGGTCATACTGTTATTGGCTATTTCCCACGACCGAATCAAGCCAAAATGTGGTCGTATCAAGCTTTTGCTCATGGTTGCACTGATCTACTTTATTTCCGTTGGCGTGGCATGACGAAAGGTGCCGAACAATTTTGTTATGGAATTGTTGATCATGACAACAATTATGGTAGGAAATACCAAGAAGTACAATCCGTTTTTAACGATATATCACAATATGAGGAAGTACTCCGATCTGATATAAATGCTGATATTGCAGTCTTGTACGATTATGACAATATATGGTCATGGAGATTCCAAATCCAAAGCGAGGGATTTGATTTCACGAATGAACTGCTTCGTTTGTATTCCCCTTTTTATGAATGGAATACTCAGATTGATGTGATTCCGATTGAACGAGATTTTTCTAAATATAAAGTATTGCTTGTACCTGTACTGCAAATCATAGATGAACAATTAGCAGAACGTTTTCGAAAGTTCGTAGAAGATGGTGGCACGATCATATTCTCATTTCGTGCAGGATTAAAAGATAAGAATAATAACATTCATTTTAAGAAACCTTTACCGGGTTATATTAGAGATCTAGCTGGAATCACCATACACGAAGTAGAGTCGTTGTCCAACAACCGCAGTGTACCAGTAATTGAGAAAAGTATTGGAAAAAGGTATGAAATGAGTGTATGGAGAGACTTGATTAAACCAGATACTGCAGAAGTAATTTTTAAATATGGGGATGAATTTTATCAGGAAATGGCCGCTGTAACAAGAAATAAATATAAAAAAGGTATGGTTTACTATATTGGAGGAGGACTAGAAACAACAGCATTGCAAGAGATTGCTAAGGAAATTATCGATCGTCATGATATTTGGCATATTGAGTCGGAAAAAGGCGTTGAAGTCTATAAAAGAATAAGTAAAGGGATGACTTATTTGTTTATCTTGAATCATTCTTCAGAAACAAAAATGTTCCAAGGTAAACAATTGCCACCGTTCGCAAGTATGGTTGTAAGAAGATGATGGGTTTTAATTTTAGATCAAACTTGATAGGAAAGGGGAAAAATATGGCAACAATTAAAGACATAGCTGAAAAGGCAGGAGTTTCAATCGCGACAGTCTCGCGTGTCTTAAACTACGACCCTTCTTTATCTGTAACAGACGAAACAAGAAAGAAAATCTTTGAAATTGCTGAAGAGCTATCCTATAAAAAAAGGTCGGTAAGACCCCCTACCTCCAAAATTGCGATCATTCATTGGTATACCGAAAAGGAAGAATTAGAGGATTTATATTATATGTCCATACGCTTTGGTATTGAACAACGTTGTCAGCAATTGGACATTCAAGTAGTTAATTATTTTTATAACAATTTGGATGAAGTAAGACAAGAGAATATACAAGGAATTATTGCAGTAGGAAAGTTCAGTGTAAATGAAGTAGTGAAGTTATCAGAGGTTACGGAATATATCACATTTGTTGATTACAGCCCTGATGATAATACGTATGATTCGGTTGTTATTGATTTTGAAGAAGCAACCAAAAAAATTATCAATTATTTATTAGAAAAGGGTCATCAATCGATTGGCTATATTGGTGGACGAGAAAAATTTAAAGATGATTCTTCTGAAATTGAAGATCTTCGTGACAAGACATTTCGTGCTTATTTACAAGAACGTAACCTTTTTAATGAAAGCTTCATGTATATTGGTAAATTTACCGTCGATGATGGATACCGTATGATGAAACAAGCCATTCATGATCATGGTGATAATCTTCCCACCGCTTTTTTTGCGGGTAATGATTTAATTGCTATTGGCTGTTTGCGCGCACTTCATGAAGAAAATATTACTGTTCCTGAGCGAGTAAATATTATCGGGATTAATGATATTAGTGTATCAAAATATATTTATCCCCCATTGACAACTTTAAAGGTGTACACCGAATTAATGGGAGAAACAGCCGTTGACACATTAATGGAACGAATAGCCGGGAGAACCGTAGCTAAAAAGATCATAATTGCCACGGAATTAATAAAACGAAATAGTAGTTTTTAAAAAAATATGTACTCAAAGATATCGAGGGGAAGTTATGACATGGATATTCAACGATTAATAGATACTTTTTTTGAGGTATTTCTAAAAGAGGATAATCAGGATATTCGCGTGTTTTTTTCGCCCGGTCGGATTAATTTAATTGGTGAGCATACGGATTATAATGGAGGGCACGTGTTTCCTTGTGCGATCACTTATGGAACGTATGGAATTGCTAGAAAACGTAATGATCAAAAAATACGATTATATTCCTCGAATTTTCCGGATACTGGAATAATTAAATTTCAACTCAATGATCTCACTTATAAAAAGGAACATGATTGGGCCAATTACCCAAAAGGGATGATTCGTTATATTCAAGAAGCGGGTTGGAAACTTCCGTCTGGTCTTGATATTCTTGTTTATGGTAACATTCCAAATGGTGCAGGACTTTCGTCTTCTGCTTCTCTTGAAATGTTAATCGGGGTTATGATAAATGAAATATTCGCTTTTGGAATCGAACGATTAGAGCTTGTAAAGCTAGGCAAGAAAGTAGAAAATGAGTTTATTGGTGTCAATAGCGGGATCATGGATCAGTTTGCCATAGGTATGGGGAAAGAAAATCATGGGATTTTTCTCGATACCAATACCTTACACTATGAGTATGCGCCACTAAACCTAACGAACCACCAAATTATTATCATGAACACCAACAAAAGAAGAGAATTGTCTGATTCAAAATATAATGAACGTCGTAATGAATGTGAACAAGCACTTTCCCAGCTTCAAAAAGTACTTCCGATTCAGACATTGGGTGAATTATCAGGGGATGAGTTTGAGAAAAACAAACACCTGATTTCTGATGAGATTCTAAGACGAAGAGCCAAGCATGCTGTTTACGAAAATCAACGAACGATAAAGGCACTTCATGAATTAAAAAGTGGGAATTTGGTAGAATTCGGTAAATTAATAAATGCTTCTCATCAATCCTTAAAAGAAGATTATGAAGTGACAGGAATTGAGTTGGATACTTTAGTAGAGGCAGCTTGGGAACAAAGAGGAACTTTAGGTGCCAGAATGACAGGGGCAGGTTTTGGTGGCTGTGCGATTGCCATTGTTGAAAAAGATGAGATTGAGGCTTTTATTCAAAAAGTAGGGAAAAAGTATAAAGAAGTAATTGGTTATGAAGCCACGTTCTACGTGGCAAGTATTGGCGATGGTACAAAAGAGATAACGATGGAGGTCATGTCATGAGTATTTTAGTACTTGGTGGTGCAGGATATATTGGTTCGCATGCGGTTTATAAGTTGATTGATCAAAATTACGAAGTGGTAATTGTTGATAATCTACAAACGGGTCATCGACAAGCGATTCATCCAAAAGCAAAATTTTATGAAGGGGATATTCGCGACAGACAATTCTTACGTCAAGTATTCGGAAACGAAAAAATTGACGGGATTATCCATTTTGCTGCAAATTCTCTCGTAGGTGAATCAATGGAAAAGCCTTTAAAGTATTTTGATAATAATGTCTATGGAACACAGGTTTTATTAGAGGTAATGGACGAATTTGGCGTGAAAAATATCGTCTTTTCCTCAAGTGCAGCGACCTACGGAGAACAAAAAGTGATGCCTATCACGGAAGATGCTCTTCCAGCTCCAACAAACACATATGGCGAAACAAAATTAGCAATGGAAAAAATGATGAAGTGGTGTGATGTTGCACTTGGGATAAAATATGTATCATTACGCTATTTTAATGTAGCTGGTGCTAGACAAACAGGTGAGATTGGCGAAGATCACCATCCCGAAACCCACCTAATTCCGTTGATTCTTCAGGTTGCTTTAGGCAAACGTGAATACATCTCTATTTTTGGTGATGATTACGATACAGAGGATGGAACGGCGATCCGTGATTATATCCATGTTGAAGATTTAATCGATGCTCATATTCTTGCTCTTCATTACTTACAAAGTGGTGGGGAAAGTGATATTTTCAATCTTGGTAGTAGTCAAGGGTATTCAGTAAAAGAAATGATTGAGGCTGCTCGAAAAGTGACTCATCACCCGATTCCGGCGAAAGTCGCCCCAAGAAGACCAGGAGATCCAAGTCGATTGATTGCTTCATCAGAAAAAGCAAAAAGAGTTCTGGGATGGAATCCTCAAAGAACATCAATTCATCAAATTATTGCGGATGCATGGAATTGGCATCAAACACATCCTAATGGCTTTGATCAATAGGAGGAGGTTGAAATGGAAATTTATTCGGCTATCGAGGCGTTGGTCAAACAGGCACTTTCCATTGATTTAATCGATAAAGAAGATAAAATTTATGCCCGAAATCAAATTATGTCCTTACTTGTATTGAATGACTTTCCAGAGCAAGTAATTGTAAACAGTGAATTGAGCATTCCAGACCTGTTGGATATCCTTGTTGAATTTGCGGTGCAAAAAAATATCATTGAAGATTTACCAGCGGAAAGGGAGATCTTATCGGCAAAAATCATGAATGTGTTTTTACCGAGACCTTCAGATGTGAATAAGGAATTTTATAAAAAATATAGTGTGAATCCGGTTGAAGCGACAAATTATTTCTATAAATTAAGTAAAGATAGCAACTATATTCAGACGAGGAATATCGCTAAAAATATTAATTATGTAACAGGAACCCCTTATGGGGAACTAGATATCACCATTAACTTATCCAAGCCTGAGAAAGACCCTAAGCAAATAGCACGAGAACGAGAAATGAAAACTCCAGCTTCTCATTATCCTAAATGTTTACTTTGTATTGAGAATGAAGGTTATGAAGGGAGAATTAACCATCCTGCTCGTTCCAACCATCGAATCATACCTATTCAATTGGCAAATGAAACTTGGTATTTTCAGTATTCCCCATATGTTTACTATAATGAACACTGTATTATTTTATCGGCTGAACATAGGGATATGAAAATCGACCGTGAAACATTTGAAAGATTACTTGAGTTTGTTGAAAAGTTTCCTCACTATTTTCTAGGATCGAATGCAGATCTTCCCATTGTTGGGGGCTCCATTTTATCTCATGATCATTATCAAGGTGGAAACTATGAATTTGCAATGGCAAGGGCGAAGGATGACTATACGTTTTCGCTAAGTGATTATCCATCGATTCAAGCAGCTGTTATTCGATGGCCAATGTCCGTTATCCGTTTGCGAGGGAAAGATCGACATGAACTAGTGGATGCAGCTGATATGATTTTGGATAAATGGAAAACATACAGTGATCCGAGTGCAAATATTATTGCAGAGACAGATGGAACAAGACACAATACGATTACTCCTATTGCCCGTAAACGCAATGAACAATATGAGATGGACCTTGTTCTACGGAATAATCGAACGAGTGAGGAGTATCCTTTAGGAATTTTTCATCCTCATGAAGATGTACATCATATTAAAAAAGAAAATATTGGGTTAATTGAAGTAATGGGTTTGGCAGTACTTCCTGCACGTTTAGCGTCAGAATTGGTTGAGATCGAAAAGTATTTATTAGGAGTATCGCATGAGGTGAAAGAGTATCATCTACCATGGGCGAAAGAGCTACAAAAAAAATACGGGTCGTCGATAACTGCTGACACAGTCAAAGAAATTCTACGTAAGGAAGTAGGATTAAAGTTCTTAAGAGTTTTGGAAGATGCAGGAGTATTTAAACGAGATGAAGCAGGATTAAAGGCTTTTCGCCGCTTTATTAAACAATTAAAATAGGCAATGATAGGAGTTTTGCGCATGAGAGTGGTACAAGAAAAATTTGCGGAGTTGGACGGACAGACCATTACGGCCTATACATTAATAAATGATCATGGTATGGAAGTCACCAGTATCGATTATGGCTGTATTATTACTCGTATGATGATACCTGACCGTGATGGAACGATCGAAAATGTGGTTTTAGGCTTTGACACGCTAGAGGAATACCTTCAACATTCGCCTTATTTTGGTGCGGTAGTTGGTCGACATGCAGGTAGAATTAAAAATGGAGAGTTTGAATTAGATGGCAAATTATATCGTTTAGCGAAAAATGATCGTGGCAATCACCTTCATGGAGGTTTACGAGGCTTTGATAAAGTAATCTGGGATTCTGAAGTAAAGGAAAATGCTGATTCCGTTAGTCTAATCTTCCGATATCTTAGCAAGGATCAAGAAGAGGGATATCCAGGGAACCTAAAGATGAAGGTAACTTATACATTAAACAATGATAATGAGTTCACGATTATATATGTAGGAGTATCTGATCAAAAAACAGTACTTAATCTGACTAATCATTCTTATTTTAACTTAAGTGGTAATATGAAGAGAAATATCTTGGATCATGTACTAACTTTAAAAAGTGATTACTTTGTTGAATTAGATGAGCAATTGATTCCTACAGGAGAATTCCGGCTTGTAGAAAATTCCGTTTTTGATTTTAGAACAGGTCGAAAAATTCGCGATGGAGTTGTATCGAAAGACCGCCAAAATATTATAGCTGGAAATGGATATGATCATCCTTTTTTATTAACGAAAAACCATCATCCTCAAATTATTCTAGAAGATAAGGAAAGCGGAAGGTCTTTAACGATCGAAACAGATCAGCCTAGTGTTGTTCTATATACTGCAAACCAGCTATCTGGCGAATTCAAGATTCGTGGAATAAATTCACAACCTTATCTTGGGCTGTGCTTAGAAACACAAGGTCTACCTGATGCTATTCATCATTCTACTTTTCCATCAACGATTCTCGAAAAGGATGAAGTGTATCGATCTGTAACGAAGTACAAATTTTCAATATCTGTTAAATCATAAAATGTTTTTGTTTTCCCAATGTTCATACGATTTCCATAGAAGGTGCAATTTGGCATAGGTCTCTTTTATTGATCAGCGACAACGATTCAAATGGGTGGTCTTGTGTAGATATCCCTTTGTATTTATTCAAGGATGTAACTAAAAATTTCTTATAGACGATAATACATGCAATATGTTATATTATAAAAGTCGCTTTTATGACAATATTCAACAAAATATTGATTCTTAACATTTTGTTGACATAACATTGTGAAATGTGGTAATATCATTATTGCATTCATGAAGTACAAGTGCACTAAGGCTTTCAGAAGCCGAGTTTTCTATGTCGCTTCGTTACGAATTGATCGGACGAACTGACGAAAAAAGAAACAAAAAAGTTGTTGACAATCAACAACGGAATATGATAAGATACTATTTG
>NZ_SMAB01000033.1 GCF_004342885.1 Tepidibacillus fermentans | reverse complement strand
TTTGGATATGAGCCCCCTAGTCCGAGGCTCAGCGGGACTTTAACCCACCTGATGACCGTGCTGCCACGCACGCACTATGACCTCTGCTGACTTCTCAGAGCTCAGCTATACATCACTGCATAGGTTGACGTTTCAAAATTATTTCCACGACGTTCCTCTGAGACCTCCCCAGGTAAGAGCGCAAACTTTCTCTCCACATATCTGTTGCATTTACTTTCCTTGTTTTCGGGTAGTTATTGGGCTTTGTTTTGTTATGCAAACTCACCCACAAGAATAAGCCTCGAATGCAATTCGTGTACCTCAGACCAGAGATTTGCCTCCGACTTCCTTCAGATTCCACCTCGCGGTGGACACCCTTGTCTTTGGCTAACGGTTGGCACTACCAGCCCCCGTATCGGACTTTCACCGACAAGTTTGCGCCCATGCTGGGCGCACATAAAAAAGCGGCAGATTAAGCCGCTTTTATGGGGGGGAGGTTTTTAGTTCATCTGACTACAATGAAAGATTATCAGAAGTTTGTGAAGAAAGTTTGGAGACTTCTTTTTCTTTCAGATACAAGTGAACTCATGACTGCAATGGATAGAAGAATAACAACAATACTGGTCCATTGCCCTGCGGTCCAGTTGAATGCATATCTTGGTGAATCTCCTCTTAAGAATTCAAGAAGGAACCGGCCAATGGAGTATAATATATTATAAGAGATAAATAGAAATCCTTTTGGCCATTTCTTATTTTTCATAACCATTAAGATCGAAAACACAATCAGATCCCATTGTCCTTCCCATATCTCTGCTGGCCACAATGGTTGTGAGCCATAGGTATCATAGGCCATCGTTCCAGGTGGATAGACAAGTCCAAGCCCTGAATTCGTTGGTGACCCAAACGCATCCCCGTTTAAGAAACAAGCAATTCTTCCGATCGCTTGGCCGAGAATAATCGCCGGAGCCATAATATCTGCTAGCTCCCAAAAGTTTAACTTGTAATAGCGGGTATAGAGGATTGCCGTTACAAAACCGCCAATTAATGCTCCCTGAATCGCAATTCCACCATTCCATATTGCCAATATTTCATTAAGATGTTGTGAATAATAAGGCCACTGAAAGAAGAATACATGCCAAATTCGTGCATAAACTGAAAATATGTAGAAAATATGAAAAAAAGCTTGTCATCATTTGTATCCTAATACTTTGATGACAAGCATTGTCTCTTTTTATTTACAGGATAAAATCGTTTTTCAACCTAATAATGAACTTAAAGAATAAGCGCCAGGGCCAATTAAAGCCACGCCAATAGCGACAGCAATCAAGATCAGATTATATTCATACCCGTTAGAAGTTACCCAGTATCCGTTTTTACCATGGACTGTAAATATGGCCACGAGCATTGTGATGACGATAAGGAACGCCCCTAATGGTGTAAATAAACCAAAAGCAAATAACAATCCTCCAACTAGTTCACTTAGACCTGCTGCAAGTGCCATGAGCACGCCTGGTTTTATACCTATCGATTCCAACCATCCGCCAGTTCCTTTCAATCCATAACCACCAAACCAGCCAAACAATTTTTGGGAACCGTGCCCTGCAAAAGTAAGACCAACAACTAAACGAATAATCAATAAACCTAAATTCATTCTTTCTCATCTCCCTTTATTTTTTAAAATTAATTAATAAAAGTTATTAACTTACTTTATGTAAGTAATGATAGTTTAGTTACTTACTTTTGTCAAGTGATTATGTTAAAATAATTTTAAAGGAGATGATTAATCATGGAAGACTTACATTTATGTCCGAAATTCGAATATGCATTTGAGCTTTTAGGGAAACGTTGGACAGGTTTAATCATTCGTGTTCTTCTCCATGGGCCAAAACGATTTAAAGATATCTCCGAGGTCATTCCAAATATGAGTGATAAGATGCTCGTTGACCGTTTAAAACAATTAGAGGAAGCCGGTATTATCGTTAGAAAGGTTTATCCAGAGACTCCCGTTCGAATTGAATACGAATTGACTGAAAAAGGTGTGGCCCTAACCCCTGTGATGGATGCCGTACAACAATGGGCCGATTCTTGGGTTAAGTAAGGTTGGAGTACATGAAAAAGAAGCGACACTTCGTCGCTTCATTAAATGGGAGGGGGCAAATTATCCTCAATTTTCCGTTAAAAAATCCTTCTCATCTTTTCAAATTCACTTTCACTGATTTCGCCTTTCGCATAGCGAATTTTTAGAATCTCAATCGGGTTAACTGCTTGCTGTGTTTGCGTCGCTGTTGCTGATTCAGTTTCTTTTTTAAGAGAAACGAAGAGATCTACGATGAATTTTTTTGCTAGTTTAATCAATTTAAACAAATCACCTGTTTTTACAAGGTAATACGCAACAATAACCGTCAGAATTAAATTTAACATGTAACCATTCCCTTTCCTATGAACCGATTACTTTCACGATTTCTTGGTATTCATCAAAGGAAATTTCGCCACGAACATATCTTAACTTTGCAATCTCTATTGCTTCTGAAGATGAAACTTGTCCATTCGCAATACTGACTAAACCTTGGCTTTGTCCAACATGATTCTGCTTACTTCTTTTAATGAGTAAATAAACCACAAATCCAATGAGTAATAGGAATAGGAGCCCTGATAAATTCCAACCTGACATCATTCCATAACCAAATCCATTCCCATGGCCAAAATTGTTAGGGAAGTAACCCCAACTATTACCAAAACCATTTCCATAGCCACCATATCCTGGGCGGAAAAAACCACCCATGTGTCCACCACCAAACATCATTGTTTATTCCTCCTTTTGTAAATTGCTATTTATTAGAAAGTCACCCTAAAGGATTCGTTATAGATTGCCATTTAAAACCTATAAAAGATTTTTTAACTTGCTGTATTCCTCAGCAGTAATTTCACCTTTTGCAAAACGAAGATCAATAATTCGTCTTGCTTCATTTAAGTTACTACTGCTATTGCTTCCAAGGGTTTGGACTTTATTTAGTAGTCGCCCTAGCTCACCTGTTTTGTAAAGATAAAATCCTATCGCTAAAATCAATATCAACATCATGTTACATTTCCTCCTTTATTTTTACATTCATTTTTTAATACTGTTCCTTTAGGTGTGATCTTCTTTATGTTTCTAGATTATCGAATAAAAATGGAGAAAGAATGAAGATTAAATGAATTTCGTCCCGTAATGGAAATTAAAAATTTTCCATATAAAAAACAGCAAAAGCGGCTAATATTTAGCCGCTTTTAAATATCCTTTATTTAAGATTACCCATCCCTTGAAAATTACTACTGTTTGATGATCCACCTGTTCCATGCATGCTTTCATAAAGGCCTTTTAGTTGATCCGTACTTAAATCAGGATGCATTTGTTTAGCATAAGGTAACATTTGCCCGAAGTTGATATTTTGGTTTTGCATGAATTTTTTCATCTCATCGAAATTACCAGAATTCATAATTTGATACATTTCATCAACATTGATTCCTTGATCTTTCATGAATTGTTCTGCCTGTTCAACGTTAACTCCCCTTTGCTGCATAAGAGCCTCGAGGGTCTGGACTATTTCCCTTTGCATAGCTTACATAGGCCGTAGTCCCAACACCTAAACATTTCTCGTTGTGTTATTCCATAACTACTTAAGGGAGTGATCATCGATTTTGAAAGAGTTCTGACAAAAGATCGTTACTACTATAACCGATTTTATTTTCTTCCTTTAGGAATGCCGGTGACGATCGAGATACCGCTTTTTGTACGTATAACATTTATTTGCTAGTATGTGCTTTATTATTACAAAGTGGCAAAAAGTATACTATAAGGTTATAATCAACATGGGGTGGGTGAAACGATGGGACATGTTTGTGGTAAGACGTATAACTGCGAAAAAGAATTAACACTCGCTGTTATTGGCGGTAAATGGAAAATGCTTATTTTATGGCATCTAGGAAAAGGAGAAAAAAAGCGATTTAGTGAACTAAAAGCTCTCATGCCGGGAATCACCCAAAGAATGCTTGTTAACCAGTTGCGAGAGCTGGAGGAAGATCAAATTGTTCATCGCGAAGTCTATCCTGTTGTTCCACCAAAAATCAACGGACAACAATCTTTATGAAAGATCCGCTGTCCGTTGGTTTTTCTGTATGTACGTTGATGAATGTTAGGATGCGAGGACGGTATGGCCATCATGCGTCCACACTGGCCTAAAAGCGGAACTTACGAAGTATGTCAGTGCGTCTTATCCTTTTAGTATACTTTTCCACACTATGTAACATGAAAGTGTGTACTTGTTAAATTGAATGATGTGTCTAATAATATCAGTATCGCCACATGAATGAGGCGAAACGTTGCTAGATGGATAACAAAAGAAGGGGGGAGACTATGAAACTGAGAGTTTCAGCGGTTCAATATCATCTCCATACCATCCAATCGTTTAAGGAATTTGCCAAACAAGTAGAACATTATATTAAAACAGCCGAAGAGTTTGGAGCGGATTTTGTCTTGTTTCCGGAATTTTTCACCACCCAGCTAATGTCTATTGGCAACCAGCAAGGGCAACCTTTGGCCATTCAAGATCTTCCTGATTTTACAGAACAATATCGGTCTTTATTTATTAATTTAGCTAAGCAAACAAAGATGCATATTATTGGAGGAACCCATGTCATCCGTAAAGGCGGACGATTATACAACGTTGCTCATTTATTCTATCCAGACGGAAGAGTTGCCGAACAGCCAAAGCTTCATATCACTCCGACAGAAGTAAAGGAATGGAACATGTCTCCTGGCGATGGCCTACAAGTGTTCGAGACCGACAAGGGAACCATTGCGATGTTGACTTGCTATGACATCGAATTTCCAGAAATCGTTCGAATGGCAAAGGCGAAAGGTGCGGATGTCATTTTCTCTCCTTCTTGCACCGATGATCGTCACGGATTTCATCGTGTCCGTTACACCAGCCATGCGAGGGCAATCGAAAATCAAGTCTATGTCGTCACTACTGGTACAGTAGGTTCTCTTCCTACAGTTGATTTTATGAGGGCGAATTTTGGGCAAGCGGCGGTGATTACACCGAACGATATTCCATTTCCTCCGCGCGGCATCTTAGTCGAAGGGGAAATTAACCATGATATGATTGTAACCGCTGATCTTGATTTAGAACTATTATACCAAGTTCGTGAAAGCGGATCGGTTACCACATGGCGTGATCGCCGCACAGATCTCTATCCGGATTGGAAATAAGCTGCTTTACAAGGAGGGAGAATGATGTATCGAAAGGAATTTTATGTCTTTGACCAAGATCGACCTGTTCCAGCGGTGATTCGAAATTATGAAGAAAAGGACTTTCCTGGATTAATCCGCATCCAGCAGGAAAGTTTTCCACCACCATTCCCGTCTGAGTTATGGTGGAACACGGAACAATTGAAAAACCATGTTACGCTCTTTCCAGAGGGTGCCTTATGTGTGGAGGTTGATGGTGAAATTGCGGGATCAATGACAGGATTAATTGTTGATTTTGACCCTAACCATCCGGAACATACATGGGAAGAGATCACAGATAATGGATATATTCGTAACCATAATCCAAACGGAAATACGCTTTATGTCGTTGATATTGGTGTGCGCCCTGCTTATCGCAAATTAGGGCTGGGAAAATGGCTGATGCTATCCATGTATGAAGTCGTCGTTCAATTGGGATTGGAACGTCTGCTAGGCGGAGGTAGAATGCCTGGCTATCATAAAAAAGCTGATGAGATGACCGCGGAACAATACCTCGAAGCTGTCGTAAAAGGAGAATTGAAGGATCCTGTTATTACCTTCTTGCTTCGCTGTGGCCGCACTCCTGTTAAAGTGGTGGCTAACTATTTAGAGGATGAAGAATCTTGTAATTATGCAGCACTGATGGAATGGAAAAATCCTTTTTATCGATCAAAATCTTAACAAGGAGAATGATGAAATGGAATATCGCAGAATTACGAGTATTGAAGACCCTTTATTTAAAAAAATGCACCAATTGATGCAGGATGTATTTCCTCCTGAAGAGGTATTAGAATTCGATCTTTGGAAAGAGCCTCTTGAAGATCCGGGAATTCGTGTGTGTGTTGCTGTTCATGAAGGGAATGTCGTAGGTGCGACAGAGTATCGCTATTATGAAGATTTAAATGTCGCAATGACAGATTTCACGATCATCGGCCAACCAGGACTTGGGATCGGGCGATTTTTAGCGCAAAAGAGATTAGAGGATTTGAACGCTTGGGCAGCAGCAAACGAAAAGCAGTTATTTGGTATGTTTGCTGAAATTTATGATCCTTACCGAGTAGAGCATTTTGAATTTGGCGGAATTAAGCCTATGGATCCATATGTTCGTCGTGAAGTATTATCTCATCTTGGCTATAAGCGACTTGACTTCCCTTATGTCCATCCATCTTGGAACAATGATGGAGAGGCTGTAACAGGACTCGACCTTTGTTTCCTTCCGATGGACGATAACGTGAATGAACTACCAGCGGATCTTGTTGTGAAGTTTTTGAAACGTTATTATTCTGTCTTATCGAATAAACCAAAATCTTGGTATGAAATGATTGAAAATCTGGAGGCCAAGGATTCGATATTGCTTTTAGATATTTAAGTGACTCACTATTTTTTATAAATCCTGTTTTTCAGTCTCTTAGAAAGACACAAGATAAGACTAAAAAGTCGATTTTTCCTATGCCATGGAAAAATCGACTCAGACTGTTGACAAAATGGGTTTCAGACGAATGTCTGAAACCCATTTTAAACAAGCATCGCCTGCACCGCATTTTTTTCCAATCCTCGGTAATGCGTTCAGCGCAGACCATGCTTCTCTTTCATATCGGCAAAATCCCGTTCAATCGTCTCTTTTCGGATCACAAGCTTTATGTTACGAAAAGAAATTAAATAACCTGAGTCCTTATCAATACAGAACTCAGGTTGCATAAGTATGCTTTTTTATTCCTGTCTACTTGACAGGGGTCACTTCAATATGAGGGGCTGAACATTTATCTATTAATCTTCGTCACTTGAAGCAAAGATCATAATATACTTGGTTAATTCTAAGACGGAGATTAAAGCCGCTGCGACATAGGTCAATGCTGCTGCACCTAGAACTTTATTTACACCCGTTTCTTCTCCGTTTCGTAGAATCCCTGTCGATAACATTAATTTCTTGGCCCTCGAGCTTGCATTAAATTCAACAGGAAGGGTAATCAATTGAAAGGCAACGGCAACGGAAAATAGCAGTATTCCTAGCCCAATTAATGAAGCCCATTGAAACACAAAACCAAGAATTAATAATAATGGGGCTGCACCTGAACTAAAGTTCACTAATGGAAATAATTTATGCCTTAATACTAAGGCACTATATCCTTCTTTATGTTGAATCGCATGCCCTACTTCGTGGGCTGCAACCGATACAGAAGCGATCGACGTACCATAATAGACCGGCTCTGACAAGCGAACCTCTCTCGCTATTGGATCATAATGATCTGTTAACTTTCCCGGTACAGGTCTTACTGGGATGTGTTCAAGGTTATTTTCATCCAATATTCTTCTAGCAACCTGTGCACCAGTCATCCCTATCATCGATTCAACTCTCGACCATTGCTCAAAATTACCTTTTACCTTCAATTGTGCCCATAACGATAAACCAAAAGCGATAAAAATTAAAAAGTCCATCGGATGAAAGAACATATTTTCTCCTCCTTTTCTATAAACTACCTAAAAGTATCATCAACACATTCACAAATGACATTCCTTGATTAGAAAGGTGTTTCATTACCACTTTCATTTGTTGTTCATTTAATCCTTCTAAGTAGGGTTTGATTTTTAAAATTTCAGATTCAAGATCCTTCATCTGTTGAGTAAGTTGATCAATCTTTTCAAACAGTTTTTCAATTTTTACCATGTCTTTTTCATGAACTAGCTTTAAACGTTCCTTAATTTCTTCTAATGAAAGATGCTGTTTTTTGTATTGCTCTATTAACTTTAATTGCTCAACTGTCTTCTCAGTATAATAACGGTAATTGGATTCTGAACGTGTCACATCGAGTAAACCTAGCTGTGTGTAATAATCAATCGTTCGTTTCGAAACGTTTGCAAGAGATGCTAATTCCCCTATTCGATACAATTTCCCAACGTGAACACCTCTTTCTATCCTTATTAATGAATATCATATCAGACTTAAACCATACAGTCAAACGTTATTGTTTTGATTAGTATTTTCTTGATTCATTATTCATATACATTTATAGGCTATTTTTTTAAGTTCATTAAAGGAGAAGGTATAAATGCTCTTTATACATAGGGTTATTTCAATATTGTTTGGCAGTTTGATTCTGTCGATTGGAATTAATTTTTTTATCATTCCTTTTCACATCTTGGATGGTGGAGTGATTGGTTTAGCCCTGATTGTTAACTATCTCACTGGTTATAAAGTTGGTCTAATGATTATTCTTTTCAGTTTTCCGATCTATCTGTTAGCATGGTTTAAATCAAGACCGTTTTTCTATAATAGCCTACATGGATTACTGATTTCCTCCTTTTTTATTGATATCGTTTATCCCTATACCTACTATTTTCATTATTACATTCATATCTCCCCTTTAGAGAGTTCAATTCTTGGAGGATTACTGGTTGGGGCCGGCATAGGGATCATGTTGCGAGCAGACGCTAGCACAGGGGGCCTTGATCTTTTGGCGCAATTTTTAGCCAAACATTTTTCGATCAATGTTGGATTGGTCATTTTTCTATTTGATGCAACCATTATTTCGTTAGGTGGGCTCCTGATTTCAAAAAACAATTTGATTCTTTCATTCATTACGGTGTTATCTGTAGGAATTGCAACAAGTCTACTCACTTGGAATAAGGAAAAGCATGAGCCATGTTGATAGAAATCATTAGTCAAAAAAAAATATCCACCAACCTGGTGGATATTTTTTTTCATATTCATTTTTGAACGGTTACGAGATAGTAATCATCTCTGTTTTCATAAGAAGCTTCAATATTTTTGAGTTTACAATAACCGACGATATTTTTTGCCGATTGCTCTCTCTCAACAATCATCTGAAAAGTTCCATCAAACTGATTCAATGATTGTTTCAATTGGTGAACAGGATCGGGTACATCCATTTCACGATAATCATCCTGAGGTACATTTCGCGTATCTACAATGTTACCTTGGATATTTAACGGAATACGATACTCTTTCATAATTCTTGCTTCTTGCTCTTTCCATTCTTCCTCTGTTAAATCGGCTCGACCAAATAGATTACAATGGCAAGTTCCATGTACTTCAATATCATGTACTGCATATGTACATGGGCAGGTTAATTGACGGTCGATTTTTTTATCCCCTGTCGCCTCAAAACAAGGACAGATTCGTTGACCATAGATTTCCTCATTTTCTGCTAACCAAATTTTTAAATTGGTTAAGTACATTTTATGGGGATTGACAGATAAACCTTTAACTTCAGCATATTTGTTAATCCATTGGTCGGCTTTTTTAATTTTTTCTCGGTATTTAATATATCCACCAAAGAAATCTTTATACATCCGAAGATTTGCTTTTAGTTTTCCCATATTTTTCACCTCCTTTCAAATGAACAAGGTCAATTTTAACATATAAGAAAATACCCTACAAGGTATAATAATTACCCATGATAAATATGAAAATGAATAGATGAAATTCTTCGTTAATTGTTCTCTTGATCATTCACCTTATAAATGACACTTTTAAAACAGGTTTGTATCACAAACCAAAAAAAGGGGCTGTCTAAAAAGTCCCTAAAATAGTAAACAAGCTGGTGAAAAACCTTTCGTTTTTTTCCAGCTTGTTTTTTGATTCCGATTGATTCTAGGAAAGTGTCGAGGCGGATGCCCGCCACTTTCAATATGTTATGTGCGAGTGCCACAATCCCAA
>NZ_SMAB01000032.1 GCF_004342885.1 Tepidibacillus fermentans | reverse complement strand
TTCCCCCAATAAGGAACTAAATACTTCTTGCATATAAATTTGAATGCTTTCCTCTAACTCGATTAAATTATTTGTACTCTTTATTAACTGATATAATCTTGATATAATTGTATCCATGAGAAGGCCTCTTTTCTAAATGTATTTGCCCGCTAAAGCATACATTTATGATAGAACGCCTTCTCTTTTTTTGCTAGTATTTTCTATCAAACTCCTCGAGAAATATTTTACGCATATCAACTTCTGAATTTATCACACTTTTTTAACAAAATATCTATTGACTATTTTGGCAATAGTTGGTATGATAAAAACACAGAGAAATTTGTCGAATCATGACGATTTTCTCTAAAAATTCTCTATGGACATGAAATGAGGGGAGTTAAAAAATGTTAAAATCTACAGGTATTGTTCGAAAAGTAGATGAGTTAGGAAGAGTTGTGATTCCAATTGAACTTCGTAGAACGCTAGGGATTAATGAGAAAGATTCTCTAGAGATTTATATCGATGGGGAACGAATTATTCTCAAGAAATATGAACCAGCTTGTATCTTTTGTGGTAACGCAGAAAAAGTATTTCACTTCAAAGGGAAAATTATTTGCAGTGAATGCTTAAAGGAAATGCCAAAAGCAGAATAACCATCAAATAAAAATGCAAACCAAAAAGGGTAAACTTTTTGGTTTTATTTTTTTTCTTCATTTTCAATATGATAAGCTTGATATACTTCTCGCTTTGCCAAATTTCGGTCAATTGAGGTCTGCTTGATTGCTTCTTTAACCGTTAATCCTTGTTCAAGATAATGAGTTACATGTTCAACTATGGTTAAGGGGTTCCACCAATTCTCCCCTAGTTGTTGAATTATTTCTTTCCTAGCCCCTTCAATAATGAGAGTGAGTTCTCCTTTTATTATATTCTTTTCCACGTATGGAATCACTTCGTCCAACTCACCACGAATGAATTCTTCATGTTTTTTGGTTAGTTCCCGAATGAGAACAATTTTACGATTCCCTAAAATTTCTCGAATCGCTTTTAATGTTTTTTCAATTCGATGAGGTGCTTCATAGAGAATCAATGTCTCTAAAGAAAATTGATAATTCTCTAATTCCCGATGAAGTTCTTTTTTTTCTCTCGGCAGAAATCCAAGAAAGAGAAACCGCTCTGTGGATAACCCAGAAGCGATGATTGCTGTGATCGCTGCATTTGGCCCTGGAATTGGAATCACCGTAACTCCATTCTTAATTGCTTCAACAACCAATTCATATCCTGGATCAGAAATGGCAGGCATTCCCGCATCACTAACCAATGCGATATTTTTCCCTTGTAACAGTAAGTCGATAAGTTCAGCTCCTCGTTGACCCTTATTGTGTTCGTGATAGCTAACTAATGGTTTATGAATCTCAAAATGATTCAACAATTTTAGCGTATGTCTCGTGTCTTCCGCTGCTATTAGATCACTCTTTTGCAAAGTACGGATAGCTCGATAGGTAATATCTTCCAAATTCCCAATCGGTGTACCAACTAAATAAAGCCTCCCCTGTTCTTCTGTATCTTCATAACTTTTTTGGATATTCAATATTTCCACCCTCTAGAATTAATTGTTCCTTCTTTTTCCGTGGTAGTCTTTTTATTTCGTTTTCCCGTTTAAGGCCCCAGCTTTTCCCTTGGCCTTTTTCAACGTAAACTAACTTAACAGGTCCTCTTCCTCTGGTATACTTGGCAGCTTTCCCCAGTTGGTGTTGTTTTAACCTGTGCTCAATACAATTCGTTGATCCTGTATAATAGGTGTGGTCTTTACATTCTAAAATATAGACGTAATAAGGTTCATCCACGCTGATCACCATAATAGATTTGATAGATTTCTTCAGTATACTTGCCATCCTCTCCATAAACGATTAATGGAGGTAAGACATGGAGTTCTTTTCCACCATGCTTTTTAGCCTCAATTAACACCATATTTGCTTCTTTGTGACGATGAGGATGGACAAATTGGATTTTCTTTGGTTCGATTCGATACCCTCTCATTAATGAAATCAGTTCAACCAAGCGAGATGGACGATGAACCATAACTAGTCGTCCTCCCACCTTTAATAATTGATCACTGGTTTGAATGACTTCTTCTAAATTGGTAAGAATTTCATGGCGGGCAATCGCCAAATGTTTGTTTAGGTTTTGGTCTTGTCCTGTTAATGGTAAATAAGGTGGATTAACTGTGACTAAGTCAAATACGCCTTTGCCAAATAATTTTGGTGCCTCTTTTAAATCGCTATGTACCATCTCAATTTGTGACTTTAATCCATTCATTATAATACTTCTATTTGCCATATCGACTAATCGTTCCTGAACCTCAACACCAATAATCGAAGCCCTTGTTTTCGTCGCGAGTAGTAATGGAATGACCCCATTCCCACTACATAAATCGATGATTTTCCCTCTTTGTGGAATGATGGGAAAATGAGCTAATAAGACAGCATCCATTGAAAAGGAAAATACATCTCTACTTTGAATAATTTTTAATTGTGAAGTTAAGTCATCGATTCGTTCGTTTTCCAATAGAGTTATTTCCATACATTCACCTTTTGTTATATTACTTAAGATTATCATATAATTTAACGATCTAATCAAGATCATGCAACTAGAACATACAAGCCACATCGCTTTGTATATTCCAACGCACTTCGTTGTCTAAAACATTGGCTTGTATGTTCTATAAGCTGCGACTTTAGCGAGCAAGCTTTCCTACCGACTGTTTATTCAAGGAAAGCCGCGAGGTATCGGAGTAGCGTTAGAACATACAAGCCACATCGCTATGTATATTCCAACGCGCTTCGTTGTCCATGTATTTCTTTTGAAGGAAAAGGACTTGAAAAAAAAAACGACCTCTGTGTTAGGATCGTTACGATTTATTCAAAAAAGATAAACAGAATAAACAATCACCTTCTGTTCGTAAATGGCCATAGTGAACATTACATACATGAAAGCCCTCTTGGTATAAGCGAGCTAAATTATCATAACCTTCACCAATATTCGCTATTTCCTTCTTGCTATCACCTGACGTTTGTGGAGCTTCGATTTGAACATTTTCATCAAGCCTTTGCCTTAGTCGATCATTCTCTAATTCTAACTTATGATTTTCTTCTAGAAGGGCGACTATTTTCTGTTTCAATTGTCCTAATTCTTGGTATAATTGGCCAATTTGTTCCTCAATAAAGGTTACCTGTGAAAAAATCTCCTTTTTTTCCACAATCTTCACCCCAGATACTAAAATTCAAGCTCACCTTCTACTTCTACTACATCATATAGAGGAAATTCCTCTACAGACCCATCGTCTAATTCCACTTGTACCTTACGTTCAAGAATGTTAAGCCCTACTACTTTCCCTACTCCGTTTGTAGTCATGACTTGACTACCGATATCAGGCAATTCATGTTTTCCTGTTTCATAATTGTCATTTTCATATTTTAAACAACACATTAAGCGTCCACATAAGCCTGAAATTTTTGCAGGATTTAAAGAAAGATTTTGATCCTTCGCCATCTTAATGGAAACCGGCTCAAAATCTCCTAAAAAAGTAGAGCAACAAAGTACTCGTCCACAAGGCCCAATACCTCCAAGCATTTTCGCCTCGTCACGAACTCCAATCTGCCGTAATTCAATTCTCGTCCGGAAAACGGCAGCTAAATCCTTTACTAGCTCACGGAAGTCTACACGACCGTCAGCAGTAAAATAGAAGATAATTTTATTTCGATCAAACGTATATTCCACATCAACTAATTTCATATCTAATCCATGGGAATGAATTTTTTCGAGACAAATTGAAAAAGCCTCTTCCGCATCAGTTTTATTCTTCTCTACATGTAGGGCATCTTCATCTGTTGCGACGCGAATAACTTTTTTCAGAGGAAGAACTACATCTTCTTCTTCTACGGTTTTTTTACCAATTACAACTTGTCCATATTCAATCCCACGGGCTGTTTCTACGATTACAAAACTATTTTTCTCAATCTCTAAATCACCTGGATCAAAATAATAGATTTTACCTGCTTTTTTAAAGCGGATTCCTACTACTGAATACACCAATATTATCCCTCCTGAAGCAATATTACCAATTGCTCCAAAGCTAGTTGTGGGTGAACATGTGAAGCAATTCGTCGTTTTGTTTCGAGAATTTGTTCTATTTTATCTAAAAGCTGATTTTCGCTCATATTCAGTCCGTATTGGTTTAATAAATCAAGATAATCTTTAAAAATAACAGCATGATGCCGATGAAGTCTTATATTTAGAATATCTCTATACCAAACCAATAGTAAATCTAAAAATCTTGGTAATTGTTCTTTTACTTCATCATCTTTCAAAATCTTTTCTTGAATGGATAATAAGGCCTGAGGAGATTTCGACAAAATCTCCTTCACCCATTGTATCATTAGACTTTTCATCTGTGCAAACCATTCAGATATTGCCAATTCCTTCACTTCATTGCGATCATTTGTTAAATAGGCTGCAAGTAATATCTCTTGCTCAGAATAACCATCTTGTTGAAAAAGTTCTAAGATATCTGTTGGTTTTAATAAAGAAAAATAAATTACTTGACAACGCGAGCGAATGGTCGGTAATACCATATGAAGATTCTCGACTAAAAAAAGAATCGTTACGAATGGATGTGGTTCCTCAATAAATTTTAATAAACTATTCGCGGCAACTGTCGTCATCTTTTCCGCCTGTTCAATAATATAGACCTTACGTTTCGAATCCATGGCTTTATAATGAAATTCATGTTGAAGCTGCCGAATCTGATCAATCGTGATAGATTGCTTCTCTGGTTTTACAAATATTACATCAGGGTGATTGTGATGATTGATTTTTCGGCAATGAAGACAATGGTCACAAGCATTCCCATTTCCATCTTCACAATTCAATGCCTTTGCGAATTCTATCGCCATTTTTGCTTTTCCTACACCTGTCGGGCCAACGAAAATGTAAGCATGGCCTACACGGTTATTTTGAATGCTTCTTTTTAATTGTTCTGCAACTCGCTGTTGACCGATGACCTGCTCAAAAGACATAATGTTCACCTTTCATATTTTAAAAATAGAGATTGATTAATAATCCTTTAATTTCACCAATTCGATCAAGCAGATCAATTTGTTTATGTTCCTTTTCCATAATTAGATTGGTAAGGTCAATTAATTTTTGATCAATTTGACGTATTATCTTATATTTTTTGGTCCGTCCATATCGATCATAACTATGTTGATCGTGAAATTCTAAACCAGAATGAACAGCTTCATCAATAAATGTTTTAATCAGTTCTTTATATTTTTTTAATTCTTTTAGATTCTTTGTTTGTGTAAGCCGTTTCCCCTGTTCGTCAATTTGATTTAATAATTGCTGTAGTTTCGCTTTTGTAATTTCCCTACCTTCAGAGGAAAGAATATCTGAAAAAGTGTGACCTAGTTCAGAAGTCGTGGTCAGATTCCGTTCTATAAGTCGATAAGATTTGATCGTCTGCATCCCTTGTTGTATCTTCATTTTTTTATCATTCCTTAGAATTGTTGAAATTGCTCAATGGGTAAGACAAATACAGTTGCTCCTCCAACCTGAACTTCAACTGGAAAAGGAACATAGGATTCAGCATTTCCTCCTAAAGGAGATACTGGGGAAACTAACTGTTTTCTCGCCTTACCATTATCTTTAATAATCTGTAGAACTTCATCTACTCTTGAATCCTCTACACCTATCAGAAATGTCGTATTTCCAGCCTTTAAGAACCCACCTGTGCTACTTAACTTTGTCGCCCGAAAGTTTGCTTTTACAAGAGCTGACGATAAACGATGACTATCTTTGTCTTGCACAACGGCAATCACCAATTTCATGTTAAAACACCCCTTCTTACTTTGTATCATTTATTTTATTCATTACATATTCCTTTTACTTTGAAGAAAGGAATCGAAATCCGACTTTATCTGCTGGAAGATTTGCTCAATCGGTTGGTCTGCTTTGATCTTAATGATTCGATTTGGTTCTTCCTCTGCTAATTTCATAAATCCTTGATAAACCCTTTGATGATATTCTAATTCCCGCTGTTCGATACGATCTAATTGTTCGCGAAACTCACCTTGTGTTCTTCCGATTAATCGTTTTCTCCCTAACTCAGGAGAAATATCTAATAAATATGTTCGATCCGGTCTTACATTTGAACTAGCAAAACGATTAATCCCTTCAACGGTCTTACGATCGATTCCTAACCCAAAAGCTTGGTAAGCAATACTCGCATCAATATACCGGTCACATAAAACAATCTTACCTTTTTCTAGTTCTGGCAATATGACTTCATGTACCAATTGTGCCCGAGATGAGGCATATAATAAGATTTCTGTCTGATCTTTTAATTCAATATGTTCGGGATCCAATAGAATTTGGCGAATCTTATTACTGATGACTGTACCACCAGGTTCCCTTGTGGTTATATATTCAAAACCCCGTTTCTCCAGATATTCAGCTAAAAGGGAAACTTGCGTTGTTTTTCCAGCACCATCTGGACCCTCAAAAGTAATAAATAATCCTTTCAATCTGATCCTCCTCACGATACGTCAACCACATTTATCGTAGAAATGGTTGGATCTACTACACCCTGGAACTTTGAACCCATTTCTTTTAATTCCAAAAGGTAAGATACCATTCCCTTTGTGATTCTCTCCCCTAATTGAATCAACGGTATCCCAGGTGGATAAGGGATCACCATTTCTGCAGCAATCATTCCCACTGAGGCTTTCAGCGGTACAACCTTTTTCCTCCCATATATCACTTGATCCAAGGATATCGTACTTGTTTGCTCTTGATCAATCTGATGAAAGTTAAATTCCATAGATGGAATGCTTTTTCCTTCTTTCAACAAATCTTCTTGATAAAGCTGATCGATGATGGATAATGAATGATACAAAGCTTTTATATCCCCAAGTGTATTACCATAAGTCATAATCGCTAAAGTATTCCATCGATCTGCTAGTTCAGTAAAGATATTGCTTTCTTCTAATTGTCTTTGTAGATCAAAACCGGATACTTTCGGAATCTGACTTTGAATCGTTCTTTTTAATGGATCAGTAAAATATTGACTTGGGATCAAATGTTGTACCTGAATTCCATCTAATGTTGAAGCCTTTTCGTCAAACCACTGAAGCCACTCTAGAACAGGATCCCAAAGCGATTCTCCTTTTTCTTCAATGAGACGACAAGTTAAGTCCAACGAAGCCATTATAGGATAAGATGGGCTAGATGTTTGAACGACTGATAGAAAGAATTTGAGACGTTCGATATCAATCAATGAATCATAATTAACATGGAGCATTGAACCCATTGTCATTGCAGATAATGTTTTATGAGTAGATTGTACTACGAGATCGGCTCCCATTTGAATAGAAGACTTTGGAAAAGACTTATGAAATCCAAAATGGGCACCATGAGCTTCATCAATGAGTAAAGGAATTCGGTAACGATGTACCAATCGGGCGATTTCCGTTAAATCGACACCAATCCCATAATAATTGGGATTCGTTAATAAGACTGCTTTCGCCTCTGGATGATCCATTAATGCCTTTTCGATGGTCTCAAGGCTGACACTCCCCCAAATCCCTAAAGAGGGAATATATTCTGGTTGAACGTAAATAGGGATCGTTTTTGCCAAAATCAACCCATGAATGACCGATTTATGTACATTTCTTTGAACAATAATTTTGTCCCCTGGTTTACAAGTAGCAAGGATCATTGCTAAATTTCCAGCAGTACTTCCATTCACAAGGAAAAAGGTTGCTTTTGCCTTAAACACTCTCGCTGCTCTTTTTTCAGAATCTAAGATCACACTCTCCGGTTGATGTAGATCATCAAGCCCTGAGACCTCTGTTAGATCAATTTGGAGAATATCTTGAAAGAATTCCCTTCCTAAAGGGTCAAACCCCTTTCCCATCTTATGGCCAGGTACATGAAAGGAAATAGGTCGTTTCTGATGATGCAATTGTAATTGTTCAAAGAGGTACGTATTTTGCTTCTTCATTTTTGTCTTCCTTCTAATCATCTTTTAAACTCTAATTTTCCTTATTTAATCATACTTTCGTCTAGAAGTACAAACAAAAAATCAGAGACTTGCACCTTGTCTCTGATTTTGAATTACGCGTTTTTTAACCAAAGTTGTTTTAGTTGTTGAACAAAATAGTGATACTTCTCATCTTCTACTTCCGTATGGACAATATCTTCCTCACAATCATCACAAATAAAACCACCCTGAATGAAGATCCCCTCTTTCTCTTTATGACCACACATCACACAGATATGTTCAATCGATTTCATGAATTTCCTCCTTTATGATTTTAAAAACCATTATCCCCATTCCAGAGTAATTCTAAACCTTTTTATCAAGATTTTTACTAATATATGGGTTTGGATGTTCTAACGCTTCTAAAAATATAATTCCAGTTTAATATATTCATTTCCTCTCGTTCAAACAGATAAAAAGGATCGATGAGGATTTTTTTACTCATTGATCTCGCTATTTTTGGAAATGAAATGGTCATAAATTCTTCCCTTGGTTCACCGATAATCAGCACATCAGCATGCTGTGTTGATTGGTAAAAATCATTCACGATTTCTATTTTGGGGTCTGTATTTTTCCAAGATGAATTGGTAGGATATACAAAAACTTTTTTTATTGGATGACGGGAAATTTCTTTTGTTACTTCATTCCTCGGTGTTCCCCAAAATGTTATGATATGCAGAACATGTTTCCTGCTTAAATCATCTAATTGACGTTTCAGCCAATCAAGATCAAGTGGTTTCTCATTCTTCGGTAAATAGTAATTGGAATACAAAATTAAGCCTTTTTCAATGGCCTTCGGATCTATATCTCTAAAAATTACAGACTCAACGGTATGTAGATACCAATTTAAATACCTTTTATCTTTCAAGATTAGGGATAGTAATTCTGCTTCATGGCTTTTCAAAAACAAAAAAGGAGTATATTTCCGTGAAAGCTGTTGTCTTAAGCGACAAGTATATGGACCATTTGGATTTCCACCCATTATAACCGATGGTTTCCCTTTGCGTCTCGTTTTGATCAAGACAGCCACTTCGATCTTAGAGCCAATTTTCTTTAGATATTGTTCGAGGGAATTGGCTTCCCCGATCTTTTGCGGGTTTGTTAAAACAATTAGTCCGTTTTGCGAAGTGTCAATCCAGCAATTTCGATCATGAATAAATTGAATTGGTTTTTCTTTTTTCATCCAAAATTCCCCTTACAAAACAAAACTTTACGTCTATAACTTGGTACTATTCTTCGTTCAATTCTCCATGTGATAATATAAGTATAAACTTCTTTTTTTACGGTGATTGGTCATGGACAAAACAATCTATAATTATAAATTAATTCGCCGCTTACGCAAATCGCCATTATGGCTTAGTGTATATCTCCTGTTTCTTGGTAGTGTCTTTACCGTTCCTTTTCACCAACTACATCAGCCTTTTCTTCCAACCTTTATACTTATTGTAAACATATACTTTTTTTCTTATTTATTTTGGAATCTGTTAAGTCTATGGCGAATTAGAGCTTCTATTCAATTTTATTTTTCTCTCTTACCTTGGTTCGGCATAGTACCTAAACGAATGCTAAGCATTAAAGAGTATAAACAATATGAAACAATGATGTTTTTCTTTTCTAGCCTTACTTTTTTTTGGATGCTTCTCTTTTTACCTGAACCTTTTTATCTTGTCAATTTATCTCTTTTTGTTTTATTCATTGGTTATCGATTTTTCCTTTTTATTCAAATTATCTTTATCCTTCAAGTGAAAGAATGGATCAAATATGAACCGTTCGGATTATCTGTTTATCAAACAGACTCGTTTTAATTTCTTTCCCTTCTAAAAAATATCTTTCATTTCATGTTTATTTATTTTTGGGAAAAGCTATTTTTTGGAGGGATAAGGAGATGACAAGATTAGAACAGATTCATACATTGCTTGAGGAAGATAAAGATGCTCTTATTGGCAGTTACCTTAGTTTATTAGCATATATTGATATTCACCAAAATATTGCTGATAGTTCGAAACAATTTATTCTAGATTTAGCTCATACCGTTCATCATCATATTGAAGTCTTACCAAAAGATTCTTTACCTATTTTTCAAGAATTAAAAGATAATGAAGCCAAACGTCTTGAAGAACTTAATGAAAGTCAGAAGGTGGGACGAAAAAATGGTGAATGATCAGATGATCCATCTTCTATTTGATATTATTATCCCTATATTGGTCGTAATCCGTATCCCATTTCTTTATATCGATTTATTCCCACGACAGATAGGGGAAAGTGGAAAAAAACAGCTTTAGTGGTTGGTCACTAAAGCTGTTTTTTATCATATATTCACTGGTGTAGCGTTTTGTCGTTCTTGTTGTAAATGAGCAATTTTTCCTTTCGATAAGATCACTGTTGTTATAAAAGCTCCTACTGCGATAAAGAGTAAAACAAAAACAGTGTGAAGAATAATCGAGGTATCTCCAGCAGAGATAATTTCTTTTAATCCTTTTACCGAATAAGTCATTGGTAAATATGGACTAATATTTTGGAAGAACTTTGGTGTTAATTCAAGTGGGAATGTTCCTGCACTTGATGTTAATTGTAACATTAAAAGGACGATTGCTAAGAATCTCCCTGCATCTCCTAAGATGGATACCAAACCTTGAATGACGGCGATAAAGGTCATCGATAACAAAATATTATAGAGATAGAACAAAATAGGATGTGCAGGATCTAAGCCTAAAATAAATTGCAGCACAGCAGAGGAAATCACTGCTTGAATGGTACCCACAATGACTAAAGGCAGATATTTTCCTAATACCCATGAACTTGTTCGCATTGGAACTTGATCAATAGCGTGCACATCAATGACAAAGAAGAGAATCAATGCACCTACCCATAATGCGAGAGAAATAAAGTAAGGTGCAAATCCAGTACCATAATTCGGAACAGGATCGATTATCTCTGTTTTGATTTCAAGTGGCGATGCCATTTGTTCAAGTTGAGATGATGTTGGCTTTTGGTCTTGAATCTCTGTAGCCCCATCTTTTAACTTGAGACTTAACGTATTAGCTCCATCTTTAATATCAACAAGACCAGACGCAAGTTGGCTTGAGCCATCAGATAATTGTCCTAAACCATCCTTCAAACTTAATGAACCTTTTGCCGCTTTATTGGCTCCATTCATCCAATCAATTGAAGCTGTTGCCATTTTCCCTTCAGCCTGACTGATCGTTTGTACACCAGCTTGTGCTTCTGAAACACCTGTATAGAGTTGATCGATACCAGCTGCATATTGGCTAAATCCGGTTTCAAGTTGACTAGCACCAGCTTGAGCCTCTCCTATCTTTTGATCCACAACTACAAGACCACCTGCAACTTGTTGTTGTCCATTGATCAAATCAGGTAATTTAGAGTTTACATCAGCTAACCCCATCTCAACATTCTTTTGGCCTTCAATTAATGGGTTCATTCCCTGAGAGATTAGGTCAAGTTGATTTTTAATCTCACTAGCTGGCAATCCTTGATCTATGGCAAGTTTTAATTGATCAATAGACATTTGTATATTTTTCATACCTGTCGTAACTTGCTTACTTCCTTCATAAAGTTGGCTTGTTCCCGTTTGTAGTTGGGATAAACCCTTACTTACTTGTTGACTTCCAGTAACTAATGGCCTTGTCCCTTCTTTCTGAATTTGACCAAGACCACCAGATAAATCTGCAAGCCCTGTTAGAATCACTGGCGATTTTTCTTTTAATTGGGATAGCCCATTCTTAGCTTGATTTAATCCAGCTGCGATTTGTTGATTTCCACTTGCCGTTTGGGCTAATCCAAAAGAAATTTGTTTTGCTCCATCTGCTAAAACAGGTAAACCTTTGGCTAGTTCAACAACTCCATCTTTGGCTTTGTTAATCCCATCTTTTAGATCATTTGCGCCTCTTTGAGCTTCATTTGTTCCGTCACTCAATTGTTTAGCCGCATCGGCTGCTTTATTAAAGCCTAATTGGACATCCTCTAAAGATGAAGTCATTGTATCTAAATACTCTTTCGTTAACTTCTCTGATAATTTTGTTTTTAGCTGTTCAATTACCCTTTCACCTAATTGAGCGGCCAACATATTGCGACTTTCTTTTGGTATATATTCAATGACCGGCTTCACTGGAGATTGGTTCTTGACACTAGCTGCTTGTTCTGAAAAGTTTTCTGGAATACGGATCACGATATAATATTTCTGATCCTTTAATCCTTTTCGTGCTTCATCATCAGAAACAAAATGCCAATCTAATTCTTTGTCATCTTTTAGAGTATCTACAAGCTCCTTCCCTACCTCTAATTTCTTTCCGTCATATGTCGTTCCCTTATCATTATTCACAACGGCGACAGGCAATTGATTAAGGTTCTTATAAGGGTCCCAAAAAGCCCATAGATATAATGAACTATATAATAATGGCATTAATGCTACAGCGATTAAAGCAATTCTTGTGAATCGACTTGACCATAACCGTTTTAGCTCGTTTCGAGCACATTGAAGTCCATTCATTCTTTTCCCCTCCTTTTTATAAACTGACTGGTCAGTACAAAAAACATTCTACTCCCGCTAAATGATCGTGTCAATACAAAAATATTTTCAATAAAAAAAGAACATTGAATGATAAATCCAATGTTCTTAACCAATTTACTTTTTTAAACTTTCTTCAATCATCGATTGTACATGTTCCGTAATTTGTTCCGGTGTATAATTTAATTGGCCAAGTAACGTATGCAAACTGGTTACACTAATGATCCCAAAGATCGAGGATGCGGTTAATTCTAAATCTCTTTGTCGATAATCTCCTTCTTGAATTCCCTGTTCGATGTAATTTTGGAGCAATTTGAGTAATTTTTGTAACAATTCTCGAAAGCGAATTTGTCTTTCTTCTGAACCCCAAACTTCACTTAAAAGAATTTTTGTAAAATCTTTATAATCAAAGATATAGTTCACTTGAATCTCAATCGCCTTTTCTAATTTTTCTTTTCCCGAAGATAATGGTTTAGTTCCTTCGTTTAATAACTGAATTAACTGGTTTATTCCTTCTTCAATTAAGGAAAAGAAAATTTCCTCTTTACTTTTGAAATGATAATAAATTGTGCCCTTTGCAACTTTAGCTTTTTCTGCAATGAGATCCATTTTAGCCTTTTCAAATCCAAATTTAGAAAACACATCAATCGCCGCCGCAAAAATGCGTGATATTTTTTTAGACAAAAAAAAACACCTTCTCTATATTACGACTAGAATCACTAACCATATAGAATTTCCTGAACATTTGTAAGTATATCTTTATTTTAGAAATCAATCAAGATTTTTAACGATTCGTGTCAATACTTTAGTCTAAGTACCACATTCATCCTAAGCTCCCTAATTCGCTTTGTTCATGTGGGACTCTGCTCCAGAATCAGGCCTCACAATCGTCGCCCCGTTCCATGTCTTGCCACGATCGACCTTTTGTCTCGATCCGCCTATACATTAAAAAAGACCACCTATTCGGTGGTCTTACTTCTGCCTGGCAACGTCCTACTCTCCCAAGACCCTTCGGTCCAAG
>NZ_SMAB01000031.1 GCF_004342885.1 Tepidibacillus fermentans | reverse complement strand
CCTACATATGCCTGATGTGATTTCTGTTCGTCAGACCAGAAGTTTGCCTTCGGCTTCCTTCAGATTCCACCTCACGGTGGACACCCTTGCCTTTGACTATGTGCTTGGCACTATCAACCCGCACTCAGGACTTTCACCTGTTAGACTGCACCCATGCCGGGCGCACAAAGAGATAGCCTTGTTGGAAAAAACAAGGCTTTACTTCGTCCCAAATAGGCGATCCCCTGCATCGCCAAGACCTGGAACGATATATCCATGATCATTTAATTTTTCATCAACCGCAGCTACATAAATATCCACATCATCATGCTCCTCTTGGACTCGCTTAACCCCTTCTGGTGCAGCAATTAGACACATCAATTTGATATTTTGTGCGCCTTTTTCCTTTAATAATTGAATGGCTGCGGAAGCAGAACCTCCTGTAGCTAACATTGGGTCGATGACAATCAATTCACGCTCAGTAATATCACTTGGCAGTTTCAGATAATATTCTACTGGTTTTAGAGTTTCAGGATCGCGATATAAACCAACATGTCCCACCTTTGCTGCAGGGATAATCTTCAAAATTCCATCTACCATTCCTAAACCTGCCCGGAGGATTGGAACAAGGCCAATCTTTTTCCCTGAAACCACTTTTGCAACGGCTTTACTAACGGGCGTTTCGATGGTTACTTCTTCTAAAGGTAAATCCCTTGTAATTTCATAAGCCATCAATGTTGCCACTTCATCTACTAATTCACGAAACTCTTTTGTACCTGTGTTTTTGTCGCGAATATAGGTAAGTTTATGCTGAATTAAAGGGTGATCAAATACATATAATTTCGACATCAAATCTCTCCTTAAATCACATCAATAATTTAACTCTTTATATAATGGATAACGCTCTACTAATGATTGGACTCTTACCTTTGCTTCTTCATGGATATCTTTGTGATCTGGATTTTTCAAAGTCATCGCAATGATCTCAGCGATTTCTTCCATTGCTGTAGTATCCATTCCCCTTGTCGTTACAGCAGCAGTTCCAATCCGAATCCCACTTGTTACAAATGGACTTGCTTGATCAAATGGGATCGCGTTCTTATTACAGGTGATTCCTATTTCATCCAATAAGCGTTCTGCATCTTTTCCTGTAATATTCATTTCTGTTAAATTGACAAGAATTAAATGATTATCTGTACCACCTGAAACTAGTTTAAAACCTCTCTCGATTAATGCGTTGGCTAGGTGTTTCGCATTCTCCACAATTCGCCCCGAATACTCTTTAAATTCAGGTTGTAAAGCTTCATAAAGAGCAACAGCTTTTGCTGCGATGACATGCATTAATGGGCCACCTTGAACCCCAGGGAAAATAGATTTATCTATAGCTTTGGCATATTCTGCCTTACACAAGATCATTCCCCCACGCGGTCCTCGTAACGTTTTATGTGTTGTGGTTGTGACAAAATCAGCATAGGGTACAGGGCTTGGATGAAGTCCTGCAGCAACCAATCCAGCGATATGGGCCATATCAACCATCAATAATGCCCCTACTTCATCGGCAATTTCACGCATCTTCGCAAAATCGATCACACGTGGATAAGCGCTTGCTCCTGCTACAATTAATTTCGGCTTGTGTTCAATCGCTAATCTTCGAACCTCATCATAATTAATCTGTTCTGTTTCTCGATCTACTCCGTAAGGAACAAAACGATATAACGTACCGGAAAAATTGACCGGACTTCCATGAGTGAGATGTCCACCATGAGCTAAATTCATTCCTAATACGGTATCCCCTGGCTGTAAAACGGAAAAATATACCGCCATATTTGCTTGAGCACCTGAATGAGGCTGAACATTGGCATGTTCTGCTCCAAAGAGTTGTTTTGCTCTCTCGCGTGCTAGATCCTCAACGATATCTACATATTCACAACCGCCATAATAACGTTTACCTGGATAACCTTCTGCGTACTTATTCGTCAAAACGGTTCCTAACGCTTCTAAAACAGCTTCACTTACAAAATTTTCTGATGCGATTAATTCAATTTTGGAGCGTTGACGATTTAATTCTTGTTTTATTGCCTCAGCAACTTGCGGATCTTGCTTTTTTAACTTCTCCATCCTTTCTCTCCCCCTCTTAACAAGATTCTCCATCCTTAGGTCTGATGCCCTTAATCATTGTCGATGGGTCAATTCCATCAATGGTATATTGTGCCCTTGCGCCACCGATTAATTTTGGCCTCGTTTTCGCCATGGTAACATGGGCATGACCAACTTGTTTTATACTAGAGCGGACAGGAACAGCAACATGCTTTAAGTGCATACCAATCAGTGTATCACCAATATCGATTCCAGCATCTGCCTTAATAAATTCAACCACTACTGGCTCCTGAAATTGGTGAAATGCATAAGTTGCCATTGCTCCGCCTGCTTTTCTTACAGGTACGACCGTTACAATTTCAAAACCAAATTTCTCTGCTGTTTCCCGCTCAACAACAAGCGCTCGATTGATATGTTCGCATCCCTGAAAAGCGAGATGAAATCCATGTTTTTGCTTTGCTATCCATACAGCATCAAAAATTTCCTTTGCTACTTCTTCACTTCCTGCAGAACCAATTTGCTTCCCCAAAACTTCACTGGTACTTACACCTAAAACCAATAGATGACGATGGTTCATTGGAAAGGAAAGAAGTAAATCATCTAGTAATTTAGAAACTTGACTCTGAATCTTACCTTTTTCAAGCATCCGATTTAACCTTCCTGTAATTGATCTTTTAATCGATTTTCAATCTGGATAATCTTTTGAATTCGACGTTCATGTCTTCCACCTTCAAATTCTTCGCCTAACCAAATTCGAACGATCTCCTCTGCTACATTAAATCCAGTTGTGCGTCCACCTAAACATAACACATTGGAATCATTGTGTTGACGTGTTACTCTAGCTGTGTAGCAGTCATGAACTAATGCGGCACGAACACCTTCTACTTTATTGGCTGCAATCGACATCCCAATGCCTGTCCCACAAATTAAAATTCCTCTGTCAACTTCACCTTTTGCGACTCGGTTGGCCACTGGAAACGCATAATCAGGATAATCAACCGACTCAAGTCCGTTTGTTCCTAGATCTTCATATTCGATTCTTAGATCATCCATCACCCGTTTAATATGTTCCTTTAATTCGTATCCTCCATGATCTGCTGCAATTGCTACCTTCATTCATGTCCCTCCATTTCTTTCATTCCATATTATAACCTAATTAGGTCGTATCACATAGATAAAAGATAAAATGACGCCAAAAAAAAGAGAAAGATTCTCTCTAAATTTTAAACTTGAGAATACTTTCTCTTAATTGATGTGCTTGTTCTTTTAATAATTGAGTGGTAGCCGCAATCTCTTCCATGGCTGCAGTCTGCTGTTGTGTCGAAGCTGCTACCTGTTGCGAACCTGAAGATGTTTGCTTTGCAATATAGGCAACTTGATCAGCTTTTTCTTTTGTTTTTTCGATATGCATTGCTTGTTCTGAGATTAGACTTCCAATATGTTCAACCGATTCTACCACATCGTTTACAATCTCTTTTACATTCGATAATGCTATCTTGGTATCCCCTCCTTTGTTTGACTGTGCTGTTGCTAGTTCTACTTGGTGGGAGATTTGATTCACAACATTACCTACCTCAAGCTGCATTTGTTGGATTAACTCACTAATCGTTTGTACCGCTTGTCTACTCTCGTCAGCTAGCTTCCTTACTTCCTCTGCAACCACGGCAAACCCCCGTCCATGTTCGCCAGCCCTCGCAGCTTCAATCGAAGCATTTAATGCCAATAGATTGGTTTGTTCAGCAATATCCCCTACGACTCCGGTAATCGTTCCAATCTCTTCTGCATGTTGCTGTAGTTTTCGAACAAATTGAATCGATTCTTGATTTTCATTTGCGATCTGTGAAAGACCTTCAACAAGAGAATGGACTACATCAATACTCTCTTCTATCACTTTTTTCATTTGGTAGGCATTCCCTTTGGTTTGGTCGGCCTTTTGATTGACCGTTTCGGATAGATGGTGGATCTGATTGATCGATTCAACAGTCGTATTGGTTGCTTCAGCTTGCCGTTCGGCTCCTCTAGCAATATCATCGATTGTTCTTGAAATCTGTTCTGCAGATATAGCTGCCTGTTCAGAGGCTTGGTTCAATTCCGTTACATGTGTATTCGTTAATTCAAAAATATGATGGATTTCTGTTACAACTTGACTAATATTTGAGATCATTTGATTAAAAGCCAGCCCTAGGGCTCTTAATTCATCATCAGATCTCACTACTTTTACATTTGTTCTTAAGTCCCCTGCTGCTGCTTTTCTTGCTACCTGTTCAATTTCCGTTAATGGTTTCGTTAGAATTCTAGCAGCCAGATAACCAAAAATACTTGACCATATGATACCCAAGGCCATAGTTCCAATGACAAACCAATGATAAGGTAAGAAATAAAAGTAATCCTTTAGTCCCAAGATGATAAAGGCACTTGTTCCGTAAGTTACGATAGATAAAGTCGTAATTCCAAGAACAAATTTTTTCGTTAACCGAAATCGGTATCCCCTCTCATCCATGAACGTCACCTCTTTTCGATCCATTTAACTTAAACATTTATTTTATAATATTCTTGTTGAAAACTTATTCACCTTTTTTATTTACACGTTTTTCATCCATAAATTGAATCCATTTATCTAGAGCTTCTTCAATTTCCTTTGCCGTTTTTCGATAGGTTGCTAAATCACCGCCATAAGGATCATCAACGTCATAGGACGGCATATTCTGCCTTAACTGTTCGATCTCCTTAAGATCTTCCTCTATTTCTTGCTGCAATTGTTGTTCATATTGTTGCAACTTTCCTTCTATTTTCTTTAATTCCTGCTGTAGCATTTGGTATCTATTCTCTAGCTCTTCTATTTCTTTTTGATAGCGTGTGAAAAAGCGTTCTTTCTTCTCCTCAATTCGTTGATAGATATCATTCAGTTTCTTCCATTCGCGATTCCTTTCAAAACGATGGCTATATTCTTTTAATGTATAGATTCGGTCCGCGAATTCTGGGTATTGATCGATTAATACACTTTTATGTCCTTCTGTCATCGTTAAGACTAAATCTGCCCATTCTAGCAATTCTTTGGACACTCTTTGTGTCTGATGTTGATCGGACATGCCATAATCCCTCATGACTTGTCGTGCGTGTTTGGATGCTGGTTGCCCTTCAAAAGCGGCAATCCCTGCAGATTTTACTTGGATATCGATTTGATTTTCTTTCGCCTTTTTCAACAAAATCTTTTCAGCCATTGGACTTCGACAAGTATTTCCTGTACAGATAAAAAGGACGTTCACCTTCCCACTCCCTTTTGTTCAATGATGTAAGTTATAAACAATATACATAATTAAGATCCCTAACCCCATCCCAAACCTTGATAGGAGGGGATGTAGCTTGATACTCTCAGGACCAATATCTTTTACCACAATATATCCCATTGCGCCACTAGCTATAGACAAACCGATAGAAATCCAATAGGGTACAATTTGTCCCAATCCTAACGCAACTAATGTACCTAAGGGGATAAATAATCCAGTTGCAATAGATAGTAAAAACACATAAATAGAAGGTATTTTCCCTAATAAGAGGGTAGAGGCAATCCCAAGTCCTTCAGGAATATTATGTAACGCAATCACTAAGGCTACACGGATTCCTAATTGGGATTGAGTTTCATAACCAGCGCCAATTGCTAATCCTTCTGGAAGGTTATGTAAGGCAATCGCTAGTGTCATAAAATAGCCCATTTGTTGGTAAAATTTAGATTGCGTCCTGCCTTGACCGAATTGCTTTCGACTAAACAAGATTTTCGCTAAGATCCAATCAAAGACAAACATAAAGATAATACCAATCAATAATCCGGTCAATGTATAGAATAGGTTACCATAGATGATCGATGAAGGTAATAGATCGGCCAAAACAACAATCCCCATGATACCCGAAGCTAAACCTAGATAAAATCCCAGTACCTTCCTTGTAGGCTCACCAAACCAAAGAACGATCAAAGCCCCTATACCTGTTGCTAGCCCCGACAAAAGACTCATCCAAAGAACCTGTATCATAGGATTACACCAAAAACTTAATCCCAAAAACTAGAAGTATAATGCCACCAAAAATTTCTCCGTATTCTCCTAGCCAATGGCCGATTTTTGTTCCAATTGAAAGCCCTAGGGCGGTCATCACTCCACCCATTAAACCAAATAATAAAATGGCAAACCAAATGTCGACCGAGAATAAGCCAAGGGAAAAACCAATAGAAAGGGCATCAATACTTACGCTAAACGCCAGTAATAGCAAACCAATCCCTGCGATCTGGTTCAATGAATGTCCATCTTTTTCTGCAAAAGAAGACCAAATCATATTCAATCCCAAAAAGACTAACAAACTGCCTCCAATCACAGTTGCAACGTCACCGATCATCGTTGATAAATAATGGCCAATCGCGACACCTACAAGTGGCATGATAATATGAAAAATTCCAATTGTTGTACTCACCTTGAGGATTTGAGAGATAGTGAGGCCTTGCATACCAATTCCTATTCCTAGAGAAAAAGCATCCATTCCTAAAGCCACTGCGATCATAAAGAAGGTTACGACTTCACCAAAATGCAGATAGAAAAAAAACATGATTTTATCCCTCCATAACCTTGTCTATGTAAGATTATGCGAGGACTCTTTTTCTCATGATTGAATGTCGATTATACTTTTAAAATATTTCCACCGGCTGCTTTTTTTAGTCGATTCATGATTGCTAAACCTATTCCAGTTTCAGGAAACGCTTCTGCTAAAATAAAGTCGATCTTATCTTTATCAAATTGTCGTAGTGCATCATAGACGTTTGCGGCAAAAGGAGTTAAATCATCTTTATTACCATAAGCAAGAACCTTATAAGCAGTTTCGCTAATCCTGTCTTGGTGGTCTTTGGTCGTAAGGACGCCTACTCGCCTCCCTTCCAAAGACTTTTCCTTCACTATGCGATTAATTTCCTGAATGACTTTCTCTTCTTCACCTTGAACGAGCCACATTTCAGCATCAGGGGCATAATGGGTATATTTCATTCCAGGTGCCTTTGGCTTTTCTCCTTTATGTACTAAGGCCGGGTCTATTTCTACTTCACCTATTACTTCTTCAAGTTGTTCTATTGTAACTCCACCTGGACGTAAAATTACGGGTTCATCCCCACTTACGTCAATTACTGTGGATTCTACCCCATATCCTGTATTCCCGCCATCAACAATACCATCGATCCTGCCGTGTAAGTCTGACCATACATGTTCAGCCTTCGTTGGACTCGGTTTGCCCGAACGATTCGCACTTGGAGCCGCAATTGGAACTTGGGCAGCTCTAATAATGGCTAAAGCTATCGGATGATCAGGCATTCGAATCGCTACTGTTGGCAAGGAGGTTACCAATTCTGAGATTTTCCCTTTACTCGGAAAAATAATCGTTAATGGGCCTGGCCAAAAACGAGCCATTAATTGCTTACTTTTCTCATCGATATGGGTTACAAGTTCATTTAATTGTTCGAATGAAGCAATATGCACGATTAAAGGATTATCACTGGGACGACCTTTTGCCTCAAAGATTTTGCGAACCGCGTTGGAATCCAAGGCATTTGCCCCTAATCCATATACCGTTTCGGTCGGAAAGGCGATGACTTCACCTTTTCTCAATCGATCACCAATTTCCATAACTGTTGGGTTGTATTCATCCACATTTTTATCCACATACCAAAGCTTTGTCTTTGTTGTAAACATTATTTCCTACTCCTATTCTTGATCACTTTCATTGCTTGTTTTATCAATATTTCTTAACACCATTTAACTAAATACAGAGGAAAAAGTCAAAAGAAAAAGAACAAGTTATTCACATGATGTGAATAACTTGTTCATAACTTTGTTTATAACTTTTCATAACAACCACATTTTGTTGATAACTATTTTTTCTTAATGTATTTACGTGTATCGATCGCTACAGCAGTTACAATAATTAGACCCTTAATAATATATTGAAGATAAGGATTCACACCGATGAAAGCCAAACCATAGTTAATAAGTTGGAAGATGATTACACCAGTAACTACTCCACCAACTGTACCGATTCCACCACTAAATGATACTCCTCCGACTACAACGGCAGCAATCGCATCTAATTCATACATAAATCCTGTGTTATTTGTCGCACTACCTACACGACCTGCTTCTAATACCCCGGCAAATCCATACAATACCCCAGCAATTGTATAAAGAATTAATAAATTCTTTGTAATATTAATTCCTGAAACAGCAGCTGCTTCTGGATTGCCGCCAATGGCATACATATTTTTGCCTAAACGGGTTTTATTCCAAATCACCCACATGATGATTGTAATGATTGTTGCGTAAATTACGAGATAAGGAATCATAAAATTGCCGATCATTATATTCCCTTGAGCAAAATTCATAAACCGTGGATCCAATCCGCCAATTGGTTGTGCACCATATGGTGGTCGGTCAAAATAAATCGAAGTTACACCATATGCAATAACCATTGTACCTAACGTAGCGATAAACGGCGTAACATTAAGTTTTGATACGATAAATCCATTGATTAGTCCGAATAATCCTGTGATGATTGCAACAAGAATAATTGGTACAAATAGTGGCAATTCAGGTAAATTAGGATACATGCGATAAGCATAGTCTGGTGCCTGTAATAAAGACGCAGATACTACAGCGGCTAATCCAACTAAACGACCAGCAGACAAATCCGTTCCTTGAGTTATAATCAGCCCACCAACACCTAATGCAATAATGATCCTAGTAGAAGCCTGGGATAAGATATTACGTAAATTTATAACGGATAGAAAATCTGGAGAGATTGCGATAATAATTAATAACAAGGCAATTAAAATGAAATAGATTGCATTATTCATGATCCACTGTAGCATATCTTTTTTAGTTGATTTCTTCGTTTTATCTGAATTTAAAGCCAGCATTTTTTTTCACTCCTTTTATAAAAATTTAGCAGATAAGCGCAGAATCTCTTCTTGATTCGTATTTTTCGTCTCCACAATTCCTGCAACTTTTCCATTACTCATGACAAGGATTCGATCTGTAATCCCTAATAATTCTGGCATCTCAGATGAAATCATGATGATCCCTTTATCTTTTTTGGCTAATTCCAAAATTAATTGATAGATTTCGTATTTTGCTCCAACATCAATACCACGTGTGGGTTCATCCAGCATAAGGATCTCTGGCTGGGTTAATAACCATCTTCCCATAATTACCTTTTGTTGATTTCCTCCAGATAAAGATTGAATTGATGTTTTTTGGGAAGGTGTTTTTACTCTCATACTATTAATAACCCATTCTGTATCTTCTTTACATTTGTTATCATCAATCATTCCAAATTTGCCGATATACGCATCCAAATTCGCAATGATCGAATTAAAATTAATATCTAGAATTCCAAATATACCAGTAGAACGGCGTTCTTCCGTAACAAGGGCAAATCCGTTTTTTATCGCATCCCGCGGTGATTTATTGATTACTTCTTTACCATGCAAGTAAATTTTTCCTGACTTTAATTTTCTAATACCAAATATTGATTCAACTACATCTGTTCGTTTGGACCCCACTAATCCTGCGATACCTAGAATTTCACCTTTTCGCAACTCGAAGGATACACCTTCAATTGAAGGCTGATAAGTTGCTGTCAAATCTTTAACTTCTAATATTGTTTCTTTTGGGACATTATCTTTGGTAGGAAAGCGATTTTCTAAGTCACGACCAACCATCAAACTAATAATTTTATCTGTCGTTAATTCATGAGATGGTTTTGTAACAATCCACTTACCATCCCTCATGATTGTCACTTCATCAGCTATTTGAAGGATTTCTTCCATTTTATGAGAGATATAAATGATACCTACGTTTTTTTCTTTTAAAGTTTTTATTATTTTAAATAAATGATTCACCTCTTTTTCCGTCAAGGAAGAGGTAGGTTCGTCCATTACGATAATTTTCGAATGATAAGAGACCGCCTTCGCAATTTCTACCATTTGCATTTCCGAAACCGATAATTTTTCCGTTTTTATGCGTGGGTCTAAATTTATATCCAGCTCTTCAAAAATCTTTTTTGTATCTTCATACATTTTTTCCTCGTCAATAAATAATCCCTTCTTGGGATAACGACCTAACCAAATATTATCCATGATATTGCGCTGACGTACTTGGTTTAGTTCCTGATGAACCATTGAAACACCATTATCTAAGGCTTCTTTCGGTGTAGTAAATGTTACTTGTTTACCATCAAGGAAAATTTCACCACTATCTGCATGGTAAATACCAAATAAGCATTTCATTAAAGTAGATTTCCCAGCGCCATTTTCCCCCATTAATGCATGTACTGTGCCCGCCTTAACTCTTAGCTGCACATTATCTAAAGCTTTAACACCTGGGAATTCCTTTGTAATATTGACCATTTCTAATAAATAGTTTGACTTCTCTTTCTCTTGCACTATATCAGCCATAGGTTTCACCCCATTCTATCGGTCATTTAATAAATAAGGATGCATGCTTATGCTTTGCATCCTTATTTACCTTCACATTTTAAAAATTTTACTTATATGCTTCTTCAGCGACTGAAATGTTATCTTTGGTGATTGCTATATATGGAACACGAACTGCTTTTTTGTCATCCAATTTCCATTTTGTTCCTGCTAATACATCTTTTCCGGTTGCTACATTGAATGCTAAATCAAATGTAGCTTGTCCTTGATTTTTCGCATCATTTAATACTGTACCTAACATTGTACCAGCTTTAATTTGTTGTATTGCATCAGGTATTGCATCTACACCAACTACAGGCATGTATTTATTACCCGTAAAATAGCCGTTTGCTTTTAATGAAGAAATTGCACCTAATGCCATTGCGTCATTGTTAGCAATCACAAATTCAATCTTATCTCCATGCTTTGCTAACCATGCATCCATTAATTCCTTACCCTTTACAGAATCCCACATACCTGTTTGGAGTTCTAACTGTTCTACACCAATACCGGCTGCTTTAATCTCATCAATCGCATATTTTGTACGAGCTTCGGCATCAGGATGTCCTGGTTCACCTTTTAGTAGAACGTATTGAATTTTGCCATCACCATTTTTATCCCATTTATCTTTATTTGCTTTCCAAGCATCTACAATGATTTTGCCTTGAATTACACCAGATTCTGAAGAGGTAGTACCTACATACCATGCTTTATCATAGCTTTTTAATACACTTGCATCAGGCTCTTTGTTAAAGAATATAACTGGTATGTTTGCTGCTTTTGCTTTTGCAATGATCGTTGGCGCAGCTTGAGGGTCAACTAAGTTAATTGCTAAGGATTTAACCCCTTTAGCAATCATCATATCTACCTGCTCATTTTGAGTCGATTGGTTATTTTGGGAATCATTTAAAATTAATTCCGCTTTCCCTTTTGCACTTGTCTCAATTGCTCGACGCACAAAAGACATAAAGTTATCATCGAACTTATAAATCGCTACCCCAATCTTTGGCATTTCCGCAGATTTGTCGGCTGGGGCATTAGATCCTGTGGTCGTCCCACATGCCGTGACAGTTAAGATAAGTGATAACACCATTAATAATGCAAAAAATTTTCTCATTTATTTTCCCCCTCTTTTCTATTAAAAATAGATAAAGCGCTTACATTTTGAATTTTACTAAATTTTTAGTCAAACTGTCAATATTATTTTTTCAGTTACATTTGTAAAATTTTTTTATAATTGCTATGAAAGTTTTTAAATGAGACTCTTTCAATCTTAGTTAACTATTCAAAAGGGCGTTCTTGGAACAGCAATACTAAATGAAATTGAACTTATATATTTAAAGGATTAGTAAAATATACTAAATATTTCAGTAAAATCATTACACCCTAGAAAACGAATCCTGTTTTTAACCACTAAAAAACCCAGTCAAAATGACTGGGTAAATAAATATAGAATATTAAAATAGTGAACGAATAAAAGCGAATAACTTGCTAAATAACTCGACAATAAAAAATTTCACTTTAACATCTTCGTTTGCTTTTGCTGATACTGAAGAGCTTTTTGTTGAATCAACTGTAGCTTTAGTATCTGCTTTTACAGCATCACCGTTAGACATATCAATGAAACAGAGCGGTGGAAAGAGAACACACCACCAATTTTGCCCTTGCCCGTTTCCGACTGTAATACGTAATGCTTCATAGTTCCCTGCAGGATAGACGATTTGTCCATACATTTTTGTCGGAAAAGGAACAATCCCAAGTTCAACTTTTGCTGGATAATCGTAACCATTCTTAGCAATGGTTTGGTCAACGACTTGTTGTAATTCAGGTAAGTGACCACGAATCACTTCTCTTGCTTGCCCAATATTGGCTAATGAATTCACCCAAGGTTCAATTTTTGCTACAACTTGATCGCGAATTTTTTGTTTGAGTAATTGATCTTCAGGAGAATCACTATTGGCTATAATTCGCAAACGGATTGCTTCATTAGGTATAACCGCTTGTTGATTGTTTGCTGCAGCAATGGCCGCATCCTGTTTTTGCCCATCCCAACTCATCAATAAAACGGAAAATATAAAGATAAAATATAAGACCCTCTTCATTTCGTTTCCCCTCTCTCTACTCTCTATCAACAGTATTGACAGGAAAAGTTCAGAATAAACTTCCCCGAAAAGTTTATTCTGAAGTGAGGGGTTAATGGTAAGTGATAAGAGTAAACTTTATAATAAAGTTTACTCTGAAATGTCAGAAATCAGGGGTCAGATTTGAGGAAATTGGCGAAATAGCCAATTTCAGTCTTTAAACCATGCCATAGCGACTCTTGGAATACCTTGAAAGTCAGGTAAAACTTGATAGGACTTTGCTCCTGAGTTTGCAAATAATTGCTGAATCGCTTCTGATTGATCAGTTCCGATTTCAAAAGCAATCATTCCGAGCCGTTTTAGAACAGAAAAACTTTGACTTATGATTTGACGATAAAAAACTAAGCCATCTTCCCCTCCATCTAATGCGAGGATCGGCTCATAATTCTTTACTTCTGGCATCAAAGTTTGAATATCTCTTGAGGGAATATAGGGGGGATTAGAGATCACGAGATCTACCTTCATCTTCTGACGAATGATTGGTTCTAATAAATTCCCATGATGAAAAATTAGTTTCGCCCCCAATCTCTCGGCATTTCTTTTGGCAACCTGCAAGGCTTGTTTTGAAATATCAACCGTATGCACATTCCAGTTAGGTTTTTCTAGTGACAATGTAATCGCGATTGCACCACTTCCAGTTCCGATATCCACAACGGTTATGGGTTGATCTTGCCAGATTTGTTCTGCTTGTTGAAGAACTTCTTCGATCAGTAATTCTGTTTCCGGCCTTGGTATCAATACGGACGAATTAACCTGAAACTCACGCCCAAAGAACTCTTGTGTACCAATAATGTATTGAATGGGTTCATGATTGATTCTTCGGTTTAACCATTGTTTAAATTGTTCAAGTCGACTCATAGGCATTGATTCGTTCCAATGAACAAATAATTGGCTACGATCCCAACCAAATAAGGAGCGAATCATGATTTCTGCTTCCAGTTCTGCTTGTTCAATATTTTGCTTTGCTAAAAAGGAAGAAGCCCAAGTTTGGGCTTCCCGAATCGTCATTTTCATCGCCATCTTACTCCATACCTTGACTTTTTAATAATTCCGTTTGGGCTTGAACTTGTAATGCTTGAATAATTTCATCTAAATCTCCATCTAGCACTTGATCTAGTTTGTGTAAAGTTAAACCGATTCGATGATCGGTTACACGGCTTTGCGGGAAATTGTACGTACGAATCCTTTCAGAACGATCACCTGTACCTACTTGGTTTTTGCGGATATCAGCTTGTTTTGCTTGTTCTTCTTCTAGTTGTTTTTCATAAAGCCTTGCACGTAGTACTTTCATCGCCTTTTCTTTATTTTTGATCTGCGATTTTTCATCTTGACATTGTACAACAATTCCTGTTGGGATATGGGTAAGGCGTACAGCGGATTGAGTGGTGTTTACGGATTGCCCACCAGGTCCGCTAGAACAGAACACGTCAACACGAATATCTTTTTCATGAAGTTCCACTTCAACCTCTTCTGCCTCAGGTAATACGGCAACGGTTGCCGTTGAGGTATGAATCCTTCCACCTGATTCTGTCGCAGGTATTCGTTGAACTCGGTGGGCACCACTCTCGTATTTTAGGAAACTATATGCACCTTTTCCTTGGATCATAAAGACAACCTCTTTAAATCCACCTATTCCAGTATAGTTTGCATCGATCACTTCGGTCTTCCATCCTTTTCTTTCGGCATAACGAGTATACATGCGGAAAAGGTCGCCAGCAAACAAAGCAGCTTCATCCCCGCCAGCAGCACCACGAATCTCGACGATGACGTTTTTCTCATCATTTGGATCTTTCGGTAAGAGGAGGATTTTTAATTTCTCTTCTAATTGTTCTTTTTTCTGCTCTAATTCATCAATCTCCATCTTTACCATTTCTCTCATTTCGGAGTCCAATTTTTCATTCAGCATTGCTTTTGCATCTTTATACTCTTGAACAACTTGCTTATATTCACGATATGTCTGAACTGTTTCTTCAAGGTTAGATTGCTCTTTGGAATAGTCCCTTAGTTTTTTGGGATCGTTAATCACTTCAGGATCCATTAAATATTCACTTAATTGATTATATCGATCTTCAAGTTCTTGTAAGCGATCAAACATTTTACTTTCACCCCATCTATAAGATACCCACAAAAATAACGATAGGTTACCTCGATACTTTTGCGGGGATCTAAACGAAATATTAAACATTAAATGTATAACATTACAATTATATACGATGGGGGAATGGTAAAGCAATAGGCACCCATTTCTCGTTTGTGTCAAGTTTTTGTGGGAGAAATTTTTTACAAATATATACAAATATATTATGTAAGCGTAATCGGTATTTGAGAGTTCCCCTAGGTAGA
>NZ_SMAB01000030.1 GCF_004342885.1 Tepidibacillus fermentans | reverse complement strand
AGTATCTTATCATATTCCGTTGTTGATTGTCAACAACTTTTTTGTTTCTTTTTTCGTCAGTTCGTCCGATCAATTCGTAACGAAGCGACAAAAATAATATTAACATAGTTATTTCACTTATGTCAACGGCAAAATAAAATTTTCTAAAATTTATCGGTTGTACGATTGTAATATAAATATTACCATATCGTGCTAAAGTGACCAATAAATGATCTAGTGTACTTAAAATTTAAACTGGGGTAATGAAAAATTTAATAATGATAAATGCCATTAACCCTGGTAATCCTAATATTCCAATAACTATAGCGGTAATTGGATTTAGTGGTATATGAAAGTGAACAAATTGACCACCAAGATTGATGAGATATATCAATATTCCCCCAACAGCCATATGAAAAATTCCATACCACATCCATTTACTTAACCTTAAAAAGGATTGTCCAAAAAAAACAAATATAAGAATACCTATAAGTAAAATAAATCCCCACCAAAGCATATTGATCCCTGACATAATAAAACCCCCTTATATTATTTCATTTTTAACATACCTATTCGCAAAGATCTTCATCTATTCCAAAAACGTTAGCACTCCGCTAACGTTTATCATAATAAACATTTAATAATTTTTTTTGTATTGATAGTCCTCATACTGATTTTTATATCGATTTAAAAGATACATATATTTTTTTTCAGCAGCTTTTATATAGTAAATAATATATTCCACCATATCTGGATGATCAGCATATTGAAAATGTTGTATTGCGGTATCCCATTCCATTCTTGCTTGGTCAATTTCTTCTAACAATCTTTCGGATTCACTTTCTACCTTTTGATTTTTTTTCTTCAGCCCTTCGAAATAGCAAAATAACATGAATCCCACCCTCTCTTATTGATCATCGATCTATCCACTATCATATATAGATAAGAAGGTGGACAAATATGCTAAAAAAAGACAGGTAAACCTGTCTTATAACTCTCTTCTTCCTTCTAATGCTTTTGTTAATGTGACCTCATCTGCATATTCTAAATCACCGCCAACCGGTAATCCATGTGCAATACGAGTTACTTTGATCCCAAATGGTTTTACTAATCGAGATATATAAATCGCTGTTGCTTCTCCTTCGATATTGGGGTTAGTAGCTAAGATTAACTCTTTTACATTCTCATCTTCAAGACGAACTAACAATTCTTTTATCTTTAATTCATCTGGCCCAATCCCTTCTACCGGGGAGATTACACCATTTAAAACATGATATAAGCCGTTATATTCCCTTGTTCGTTCCATTGCAATCACATCTTTTGGTTCTTGAACCACACAGATCACCGAACGATCCCTAGTCTTGGCCTGGCAAATATGACAGGGATCCACATCTGTAATATTCTGACATATGGAACAATAATGCAAATCTTTTTTTACATGAACCAAGGCCTTTGCGAGGTCTAATACGATTTGTTCGTCCATCTGAATGACATGAAAAGCTAAACGTTGAGCCGTTTTTGGTCCAATACCTGGTAATTTAGTAAATCCATCAATTAACTTTGCAATTGGTTCTGGATAGTAGTATTGCATAATAACCCCTTTTCTAGAATAGTCCTGGTATATTCAACCCACCTGTAAACCTACTCATATCCTTGGCCACTAATTCATCTACTTGCTTTAGAGCATCATTCACAGCGGCTAATACCAAATCCTGCAGCATCTCAATATCATCAGGATCAACTACCTCAGGTTTAATGGAAACACTCAAGATCTCCTTATGTCCATTCGCAACAACAGTAACCATTCCACCACCAGCTGATGCCTCAACCGTTTTATTTTTTAGCTCTTCTTGAGCCTTTTCCATTTGTTGTTGCATTTTTTTTACTTGTTTCATCATTTGGTTCATATTTTTCATCACAACGTCCTCCTTTATTTTCAGTTCAATTCAATCTTTAATTTCAACTAAATCTTTACCAAACAATTCTATCGCTTTCGCTACTATTTCATCCTCATATTCAGGTTCTAAGACGAAATGTTCATCATCTGTTTTCCCTTCTTTTGGTTCACTCTCATCGATAAACTTCTGCCAATCCTTTTTCAAGAGATTAAGAATTCGAAATGTAGTGCCCATTTTATCAGTAATGACCGATTCGATTAACTGTCGATGAGCTGGTTTATCCGTAGTATCTCTATGCATCACATTTTTAAAGGCGATTACTAATGTATCTTCTGTTGCGGCAACAGGTTCACCATCCATTAGCCAGGCATGAACCGTAATCTTTTTCCTTTTGATCACTTGTAAGATTTCAGGCCAGTCTTGTTTTAATTTTTGAAATTGTTTTTCCGAAAAGTCTTTACTTAACGATACTAATTGTTTAACGGAAGAACTAACCTTAAACGATGTCTGTTTAACTAAGGGTTTTTCCTCTGATTTTGTTATCGTATGAATATTGGTTTCATTAGTTGCAATTCTTTGTAATTTTTCCTCTAGCTCTTGTACCCTTTTCTTTAATTGCTCTATTTCTTCCCATGCAAAAGATTGCTGATTTTCTTTATGTTTATTCATCTTCGAAGCCTTAACAATCGCTAATTCCAATAAAATACGAGGCTGATTTGTCCACTTCATCTCATTTAAATATTTATTAAAAATTTCAATCATCTCGTAGATTTGTTCTTCTGAATAATAATCAGCAACGATTGGAAACTGTTGATCAAGATTGGATTTATCCCTTATTTCTTCAATTTGGGGAGCAGATCGATACAATAAGAGATCACGATAATATAATAATAAATCTTCTATGATTTTTTCTGGGTCCTTACCTTCTTCAAATAAATGTGTCACCTCATCTAAGACTTTGGCTGTATTCCCATCATAAAGATCTTTTGCAATCTGAGAAAAAACTTGATAAGAAACACGTCCTGTTACACGAAGAACATCATCTACAGTAATATGATCACCACTAAATGAAAGTACTTGATCAAGCAAACTGAGTGAGTCTCTCATTCCTCCTTCGGAATGCTTAGCAATTAAAGTAAGGGCCTCTTGTTCATAAGTAAACCCTTCAGCTTGGATGATATGGGCCAAACGTTGTACGATATCGTCGATTGTAATTCGCCGAAAATCAAAACGTTGACATCTTGAAATAATTGTTAATGGAATTTTATGCGGTTCCGTTGTTGCCAAAATAAAAATGACATGTTCAGGTGGTTCCTCCAACGTTTTTAATAAAGCATTAAACGCTTCTGTCGTTAACATATGAACTTCATCAATAATGTAAACCTTATATCTTGTTTGGTTTGGAGCAAATTTCACTTTCTCCCTTAAATCCCTGATCTCCTCAACACCACGGTTCGATGCCGCATCAATCTCAACGACATCGAAAATCGTTCCTTCTGTAATTCCTTTACATACCTTACATTCGTTACATGGTTCTTCAACTGGTCCATGTTCACAATTTACCGCTTTCGCAAAAATCTTTGCTGTACTTGTTTTCCCCGTTCCTCGTGGACCACTAAAAAGATAAGCATGAGCAAACCGTTTTTCCTTTAAAGAATTTTGTAAGGTTTGGATGATATGTTGTTGACCTATAACGTCTATAAATCTTTGAGGACGCCAAGCACGATATAAGGCTAAATAGGCCATGGTTTACACCTCAATTATGCATTTTATCTTATCTATTATACAAGGTATCTTCTTTTATTTCAAAAACAAAAAAGCCCCAAAAATATAAAGGGGATAAAAGATGGTTCAATTATATGGTAGATTAATTTGAAATGTCGTTCCAAATCCCTTTGTAGAAACTCGAATGCTTCCGCCAAGATCATGAATGATTTTCTGAGAAATCGATAATCCTAGCCCAGTCCCTTTTTCCTTTGTCGTAAAGAAAGGATCAAAGATTTTATCGACAAGATAATTAGGGATACCAGGACCATTATCTTGAATCATTACCAAAATTCTTTTGTTGTCTTCATCTAATTTGGTCGTTACAGTAACAACGCCGCCATCTATAATCGCTTCAATTCCATTTTTAGCAATATTTAAGAAAACTTGTTTCAACAGTTCTGGATCTGCCACGATCGTGGGTAACCCAGATCCAAGTAGATAATTGACCTCTACCCCATGCAACATCCCATGATTTTCAATTATTGGAAGAACTTCTAATAAAACTTTATTCACATCAACTTGTTTATAAGTAGTATGTTTTGGTTTTCCTAATAATAGGATTTCATTGACTAGTTTATTAATCCGATCAATCTCTGTTAACATGATGTCTGTATATTGTAATTCATTCATTAATTGGTTTTCAATTAGAACATCTTTTAAAATCTGTAAAAAACCACGGATTGAGGTTAAGGGGTTACGAATTTCATGAGCTGTGCCTGCAGCAATTTGACCAATTGTTGCCAATCGATCATTTTGCAAAACTTGTTGTTCTAAAGACCGAAGATTCGTTACATCTTTAAAAAGAACGTAAGCACCAACAATATTCCCAGATTCATCTTTAATCGTATTCGAATCGACTAACAAGTCATACCTTTGTTTGTTAATCGAATAAGTCATTGCATGATTTCGTAAACGAATCCCATCTAAAAGAGTCCTTTTACATACTAATTGTTCATCAGGAATATCGAAAAAAACTTCTTCAACCCGTTTATTTAGTACTTCTTCTTTCGTCAAATTAAATATCTTACAACTAAGGGGGCTAATTTCCACTAACTTAGAGTCTTTATCAACAACAATAATCCCAATGCTTGTTTCTGAGACAAAGTTTTCTGCAAAACGAGATAATAAGCTGAAGTGTTTCTCCTTATGTATATTGAGAAAGGCTAAAGCGAATAGTTGTGGTGATGTACTCCCTAATTTCCAAACAATCACTTTACTAGTACCTTTATTTCCCTTTGAGCCTTTCCATGAAAGTCGTAAGGTCTGATTGAAGGTATAATATTGTAATTGGTTTTTTAAATCTTTCCATTCGCCATCAAAATCGATCACTTTATCAAAAGGCTGTGAAACAAGTTCCTTTTCTGTATAATGGCTAGCTCGAAGAAATAACTGGTTAATCGCTTGAACTTTTCCATTTTCATCAATTACAAGATAACCGACAGGTGCTTGATACATATAATTATAGAATTGATCAAGGTCAAATTCTAATTGAAACTTCAGACTCATCAAGTTCCCTCCTTTCCCCATTTAATTCGATTTCCTTTTGCAAAATCCTTTTTTATGAATTTTATTACAAAACGATTATTGAAAAATCTCTTATAATGGTTTAATGGGGGCCGCAAGATAAAAAAACACCTTTTCTAGCAAAAGGTGTTTTTTATGAAAAGATGCCGTGCACCGATCATTGATGATCCCATACAAGCGAACTTGTGTAGTTAGCTCAGATCAGGCTTCCCTACAACACACGAACCATTCTACTTACCGCTGCTTCCTTCCGGACCTGACGGGGTTCATAGATGTCCGTTGCGTAGGACCCAATCGTCAACACCACTTGCATAAGCCAGACCTTACATGGAGATCACCGCTGATAGGAATTCGACCCTGCTATAGCGGATTGCAGGTCACAGGGCACCGCTACCTCCCCATCTAGCACGGCAAACTTGATATACTTTTGTATAGATACCTCAAAGGGTACGAAAATCATTATATCAGTGAAGATAATAAGATTCAAGTGGTAACTAATGACACATGACAGAAATCAGAAGGCAGAGTCAAACTCGGTAAAATTGTCGATATGCCCAATTTCTGATTTTTTCCATAAAAAAACCCCCTAGGAACTGGGGAAATATTTATGTATTCATAATTTAAATAAATGGCGGAGAGGGTGGGATTTGAACCCACGGTACGGCTAATCACCGTACAGCGGTTTTCGAGACCGCCTCCTTAAGCCACTCGGACACCTCTCCACTGTAACGAAAAATATTGTAGCATCATCACCAAAAAAATTCAATAGGAAGGAATTACCAACATTTTACCATTTTCCTAAAAACTGTGAAATTAAAATACCTATTCCTAAAATCCATACATAAATCGAAAAAACTTTTAATGAACCTCTTTGGATAATTGCTAACATCCATTTTACAGCAATAAATCCTGAAATCGCTGAAGCTAATGTAGCTACAATCAATGGAATCGTACCAATCGCATGAAGGGAAGCTAATTCTTCTCCTTTCAGTAATTTTAATGATTGTAACACAACAGCCCCTAGAATAGCTGGAATCGACATTAAAAAAGAAAAGCGAGCTGCTGTACCTTTATCAATTCCTCGAAATAATGCCCCCGCTATCGTTAATCCTGATCTAGAGATTGCAGGTAAAATTGCTGCACCTTGAAGAGTACCGACCAAAAATGCATCTTTATACTGAATTTGGTCGACATTCTTATATCCTTTCCCTTTTATCGATTCAGCCAACCATAAAATAAAACCAGTGAATAGGAACTCCCAACCAACCGTTACACCTGTTTTTGAAATTCCTTCGAAGTAATCCTCAAAAGTTAAGCCAATAATTGCTGTTGGGATCGTACCTACAATAATTAATAACGCTAATTTACTAAAAGGTTTCTTTAATAATTGAAGAATATCATCCCAAAAGATAATAAAAACGGAGATTAATGTTCCCAGATGTAACATCGTATCTAAAAACAAACCTGCTTCTGATAATCCGAATAACTTACGGAAAATTAACAGGTGACCAGTCGAACTAATCGGTAAAAACTCAGTAAATCCTTGAATGATTCCTAAAACAAGTGCTTTCATAAGTTCTACCATTGATTTAACCTCCAACTTAACTTAACATTTCCTAATCCTTTTCCATCATACTTGACCTAGGAACTTCAAACAAGTACTTTTATTTTTTATCCTTTGATTCCCTAAGTTTTTTAAAAAATTTCTTTAGAAGTAAAGAAGATTCTTCCTCCATGATTCCCGACGTAATTTTCGCTTGATGATTAAATCGATGATCTTCCAATAAGTTACAAATTGTCCCTGCACATCCTGCTTTCGGATCACTCGCACCATAAACAACATGGTCAATTCGAGCTTGAATGATTGCACCAGCACACATTTGACATGGCTCTAAGGTGACATATAATGTACATCCATGCAAACGCCATCCTCCCAATACTTGACTCGCTTGGTGAATCGCAATTATTTCAGCATGAGCAGTTGGGTCTTTTCTCGTTTCTCTTAAATTATGACCCCTAGCGATGATTTGACTATCTTTAACAATAACTGCACCAATGGGAACTTCACCAAGTGCTTCAGCTTTTTTGGCCTCGAATAAGGCTTCCTCCATATATCTTTTCATTTCTTTGTCCATTGTTGCTTCACTCCAAAATGGTAATACCATTAAAAAAGGTAATCATTCTACAATTTTAAATAGAAACTTTGACATAAAATCGTAACTTTCTTTTGAACACTTTGTGAACGAATGAACATAAATATTGCCTTCATTTTTGATTCTATTTATCATGTAATTAAAGATGATGATTCATCTTTCACATTTGTTCGTTACTCTTTATCAAACCGCCTTACCTTCACATATACTTACTCCATCCTTTGGGAAAAAGTGTTCCTAGACCCACTTTTCCCTCTTTTTTTTGTATTTGTTTCCCAAAATTTATTTTTGTCTAATAAAAAAAAGCTTCAATCGAAGCCTTCACAAAGATGTAGTCTAGTTATCTAAATTTAACTAATATCTACGATGGCGTGCCCGAGAGGATTCGAACCTCCGACCTGCAGTTTAGGAAACTGTTGCTCTATCCTGCTGAGCTACGGGCACATATTGATTTTGATACAAAAAAAAGCCTTTAGGCTATATTCTATGGCGGAGAGGGTGGGATTCGAACCCACGGTACGCTCACACGTACGCTGGTTTTCAAGACCAGTGCCTTAAACCGCTCGACCACCTCTCCATATGAAGCTGTCAACGAATAATATATTAACACATCATTCATGGTTGTTTCAAGGATTTTTATGATTTTTTTTAAGGTAAATAAAGGATAACTATAGTTTCGATCTATAGCTATCCTTTTTTCTTCTTTTTAGCTTATTCTTTGGTGATTTTATCTCTTCCACCCATATAAGGTCTTAAAACTTCAGGAATGATCACACTTCCATCCTCTTGTTGGTAATTTTCTAAGATTGCTGCAACTGTACGACCAACTGCTAATCCTGAACCATTTAACGTATGCACAAACTCTGGCTTTGCGTTTTTATCCCGCCGGAAACGAATATTCGCTCTTCTCGCTTGAAAATCTTCAAAATTACTTACGGAAGAGATTTCTCGATACGTATGATAACTTGGTAACCAAACTTCTAAATCATATGTCTTCGCTGAAGAAAATCCTAAGTCTCCCGTACAAAGATTTACAACTCGATAAGGAAGTTTCAACAGTTGTAATACCTTTTCAGCATCAGCAACAAGTTTCTCTAATTCTTGATAAGAATTTTCAGGACGTACAAACTTAACCAGCTCCACCTTGTTGAACTGATGTTGACGGATTAATCCCCTCGTATCTCTACCAGCTGCCCCAGCTTCAGAACGGAAGCAAGCACTAAATGCTGTATAATACTTAGGAAGGTCCTGATCATCAAGGATTTCATTGCGATGCATATTGGTAACTGGTACCTCAGCAGTCGGGATCAAAAAGTAATCCGTATCTACTAATTTAAAAGCATCTTCTTCAAACTTAGGTAGTTGACCTGTACCTGTCATGCTTGCTCGGTTTACAATATATGGGGGTAATATTTCTTTGTATCCATGTTGGTCTACATGTAAATCTAACATGAAATTAATTAATGCCCTCTCTAATCTTGCACCTAATCCTTTATAAAAGACAAATCGAGAACCAGATACTTTTGATGCCGTTTCAAAATCTAGGATTTCAAGATTTTCTGCGATCTCATAGTGTGGTTTTGTCTCAAAATGAAACGTAGGCTTCTCTCCCCAATAACGAATCGGAACATTATCTTCCTCTGATCTACCAATAGGAACACTTTCATGAGGAATATTTGGAATTTGTAAAAGCATGTCCTGAATCGTTTGATCAAGCTCACGTATTTGGTCATCCAATACCTTTATCTGATCACCCACTTGCCTCATCTCTTGGATTAGAGCATCTGCATTTTCCCTAGCCTTTTTTAACTTTGCTACTTCTTGAGAAACCGTATTTCTCCGATTCTTCAATTGTTCAACTTCTTGTAAAAGACTACGTCTTTTCGTATCAAGATTAGTAAAAGTATCAATTTCACTCATTTTAGCATTACGATTTTCCAATGCTTTTTTCACTCGATCAAAGTCATTACGTAATAATTTAACATCCAACATAAAATACCCTCCAGAAAAATAATAAAAAAACACCAATCCCTAGATAGGGACGGTGCTTATACTCCGCGTTGCCACCCTAGTTGTCTTTTTTTAAAAAGACCACTCATCTAGATAACGGCTGTTAACCGGGCCCCCTTACTATCATTTCAGAAAGCCACTCAGAGACGGATTCCAACAGATTGATTGATCGATTTCCACCATCCATCGACTCTCTTAACAATCAAACCTGTGTACTAGTTCTCCTCATTGCATTCACAATTTTTATATCATTCATCATGTACTATATTGAACAAAAATATACAAGAGGATAGGGATACACCTACCTCCGATACTCTTTGATCATCTCAACAAAATATTGGTGAAGTCTTGGATCAAGAGTTAATTCAGGATGAAAAGCAGATCCTAATAAATGCCCTTGTCTAGCTGCTACAATTTTATCATCAAAGATAGAAAGGATCTCTGTATCATTCTTAACTTCCATAATATAAGGTGCACGAATAAATACAGCCCGAAAATCTTCAGCAACACCTTTAATCGCAAGGTTCGTCTCAAAACTTTCTCTCTGTCGACCAAACGCATTTCTTTCCACTTTGATATCCATCAAAGCCAAATGCGTATCTGAAGTCCCATTAATTTCTTTTGCCAAGATAATCAGTCCTGCACAAGTTCCGAATATCGGCTTCTTTTGATTAGAAAATTCAACTAAGGCAGAGTCAAACCCATACTTTTTCATTAGTTTACCGATGGTAGTACTCTCCCCACCAGGAATAATAATCCCATCTAATTCCTCTAACTGCTCTACCTTTTTTACGGCGACTGTTTCTTCACCAATCATTTCAATCATTCGCATATGTTCAGCGACTGCACCTTGTAAAGCAAGAACGCCTATCTTCATCCATTACACCTTCTTTTACCAACCTCTTACTGCCATACGTTCATTTTCTAATAAAGTAGAAAGCTCAATTCCTTTCATTGGATTTCCTAACCCTTTGGAAAGTTCGGCAATCAATGCATAATCCGTATAGTGTGTTGTTGCTTCTACAATCGCTCTTGCAAATTTTTCAGGATTCTCTGATTTAAAAATCCCTGATCCTACGAATACCCCATCTGCTCCTAAATGCATCATTAATGCTGCATCTGCAGGAGTAGAAATACCTCCAGCTGCAAAGTTCACAACGGGTAATCGACCATTCTCATGTACATAAACTAACAATTCATAAGGTGCACCTAGATTTTTGGCCTCTGTCATCAATTCATCCTTAGACATCGACTGAACCTTACGAATTTGACTCATCATCGTACGCATATGCCGAACAGCTTCGACAACATTTCCCGTTCCAGGTTCTCCTTTTGTCCGAATCATTGAAGAACCTTCACCAATACGGCGTAGAGCTTCACCAAGATCTCTAGCACCATTAACAAATGGAACAGTAAATTCTTTCTTATCTATATGATAAATTTCATCAGCAGGAGTGAGTACTTCACTTTCATCGATATAGTCTACCCCTAGAGCTTCAAGAATCCGTGCTTCTACAAAATGACCAATTCGAGCTTTCGCCATTACTGGAATTGAAACAGCATTCATTACCTCTTCAATGATTCGAGGATCTGCCATACGAGCAACTCCACCAGCTGCACGAATATCGGCTGGTACTCTTTCTAATGCCATGACTGCAACAGCACCAGCAGCTTCAGCGATCTTTGCTTGTTCGGCGTTCACAACATCCATAATAACGCCGCCTTTTTGCATCTCAGCCATACCACGTTTTACACGTGATGTCCCTACCTCTACCATCTTCTATGCCTCCTAAAAACTTGAATAAACTTACTATCATTATATTCTAACGAATTCGTCAAAAATTTACAATGGTTTTAAAATAATCCCTTTATCATATCTACAATACCCGTGAAAATACCACCAATCATAGAGAATATTTTTCTGAAAAATAAGCGAAAAGCACTTGCTTTTTCTACTTCATCTTTGGCAACGAGATCCATATTGCCCTGCATTTTAATCTTATCGTTTAGATAATCATAATTTTCTTTTCCCTCATATTTATAAGTCAGATAGCCGACTTTTTGTCCACTCTTTATCGGAGCTTGAAGATCTTGATTAAAGACAGCGACAGGTTTATATAAATCCTTTTCTCCTTTTTTGATAACAACAGAGAATGTATCTTTGGTAATTGCTGTGACTTCTTTTTCTTTTCCATTTTTAAGAGGTACAGTTTCAAACCCTTTGATACTCTCTTTTGCCTTTGCTAAATCTGTAATTTCGTAGGTAGAAAAACCATAATCTAATAATTTTTTTGTTTGAAAGAAACGTTCTTTTTCGGAAGACGTTCCTTGAACAACACTAATTAATCTCATTCCATTTTGCACTGCAGTTGCAGTAAAGTTATATCCAGCGGCTGAAGTATGGCCTGTTTTTAATCCATCTACGCCTTGTACAAGGTTTCCATAAATCAATCCAGGAATCATAAAATTATAATTCTTTAACTCACGTGGATTTTGTCCCTGCATAAAAGTATATTTTGCCGTCTTATTAAATTCAAGACTGCTTGGATAATCATGAATTAAATGCCATGCTAAAATCGCCGCATCTCTAGCCGACATTACAGATTCCCCTTCAATTGCAGGAGCATATTGTCCTAGATCTTTTTTCGGATACCCTGTTGCCGTTGCAAAATGGGTATTCGTCATCCCTAATTCCTTTACTTTTTCATTCATCATTTGAACAAAATTGGTTTCCGATCCAGCGATACGTTCAGCTAAAGCAACAGTAGCATCATTGGCAGAACCAACTGTCATCGCATATACTAATTCTTTGACAGTATGTTGTTCTCCTACTGCTAACCCAACTTTTGAACCATCGCCTTTACCTAAGAAATGCGCATATTCACTGGCAGTTACTACATCATCCCATTTTATTTTCCCTTTCGCAACTGCTTCTTCCACAAGATACTCTGTCATCATTTTCGTCATGCTAGCAGGTGGTAAAGGCTCGTCCGGATTTTGTGCATATAAGATCTTTCCAGAAATCGCATCAACTAAGATAGCTGACCTTGCTTGCACATTTAAGTTAGGTTGCGCTGCGTTTACTGGTTTTAAATAACCGAAAAAAGGCAGTACAAGTGTTAACAAAACAAATATCGTTACTATTTTATGATATCGTTTCAAGAATAGACACCCCCCATTTTATTTTAACCCTAGCTAATTGTATCACAGATTCTAACGAAAAAAGACAGGGAAATGTTTCCCTATCTTCGCTAAACCTTCCAATACTTAATTATAATATAGAATAATTGGGAGATTCTTTTGTAATCTGAACATCATGAGGATGGCTTTCTTTTAAACCTGCACTCGTAATTTTTACAAACTGGCCGCGTTCGATTAATTCTTGGATCGTTCTCGTTCCACAATAGCCCATTCCTGAACGCAGACCCCCGACTAATTGATAAATTGTATCACTTAGAGGTCCTTTGTACGCAACTCGGCCTTCGATACCTTCTGGAACTAATTTAAGAGCATTTTCTTGGAAATAACGATCTTTACTTCCTGCATTCATTGCACCGATCGAACCCATACCCCGATAGACTTTATATCTTCTTCCTTGATAAGTCTCAAAATCTCCAGGGCTTTCATCTGTACCTGCTAATAAACTTCCCAACATAACAGCAGAAGCTCCAGCTGCAATCGCTTTTGTGATATCTCCAGAATATTTAATTCCACCATCAGCAATAATCGGGATCCCATATTTTCTCGCAACAGTAGCTGCTTCATAAATCGCTGTAATCTGAGGAACACCGACACCGGCTACCACACGGGTTGTACAAATCGATCCTGGTCCAATTCCTACTTTAACAACAGAAGCACCTGCCTCAATCAAATCCCTTGTTCCTTCCGCAGTTGCAACATTACCCGCAATGATGACTAAATCAGGATATAATCTTCGTAATTCTCGTACAGTATCCAGTACCCCTTTTGAATGTCCATGAGCAGTATCGACAACAAGTGCATCGACTCCTGCCTCCACTAATGCTTTAGCTCTCTCAAAGGTATCCCTAGAAACTCCAATTGCAGCACCCACAACTAAACGTCCATGCTCATCTTTTGCAGCATTTGGAAACTCTATCGCCTTTTCAATATCCTTAATCGTAATTAAACCTTTTAATTTATTTTGTTCATCCACAAGGGGTAATTTTTCAATCTTATACCGCTGAAGAATTTCCTTTGCTTGTTCTAAGGTTGTCCCTACAGGGGCTGTAATGAGATGTTCTTTTGTCATTACATCTTGAATTTTTTGAGAATAATCTTTAATAAATCGTAAATCTCTATTTGTAATAATTCCAACTAATTCTTGATCTTGGTTCACAATGGGAACACCTGATACACGATATTTGGCCATTAACGCTTCTGCATCTGCTACGATGTGATCAGGTGTGAGATAGAATGGATTGGTAATTACCCCATTTTCAGATCTTTTCACACGATCCACTTCTTCGACTTGTTTTTGAATCGACATATTCTTATGGATAATACCTAACCCACCTTGTCTTGCCATCGCAATCGCCATATTTGCTTCGGTTACTGTGTCCATACCCGCACTAATAATCGGTATATTTAAACGTATACGACCTAACTGAGTTGAAACATTGACATCCCTAGGTAGTACTTCTGACTTTGCAGGAATTAGCAATACATCATCAAAAGTTAAACCTTCACGTGCAAATTTTGTTTCCCACATGTTTCGTTTCCCTTCCTCTACTTTTATTCTCTTAATGAATCGGATTATCAAGTAAAATATATTATTACGAGTTTAACAAAGTGAATTTTTGCTGTCAAGAATGATGAATCGATTATATTTGGGAATTATAAAGTATAGGAAAGGTAGATTACAGGGGATGAAGGAATGAAAACCATTCATTTTATTTATAGCGAAAACCCTTATCAAAAAATGTGGGATACTTTTGTCTATTTTGAAAGTGAAGCAAAGACAAAACAATATCTTCAAGAAATCTATGAAAAAATAGATGAAAAGAATGGATATAAATTGGCATTCCATAATACATCAAAATTTATTTATTTTATTAAACAAGCTCGAGAATATTTTCATTCTGCTGAAAAAAGTAATATTCTAGTAAAACCTCTTCTGATCTATTATGGAATGATGAATCTGATGAAAGCTGTTATCTTAACAAAAGACCCATCTTATCCAAGTCATACTGGGGTATTAAGACATGGTATCACAACAAGGAAATTAAAAAAAAGTAATTACCAATTTCATGAGGATGAAATAAAAATTCAGAAAGAAGGTTTAATCCCTTTATTTTATAATCTAATAACACAACAACCAATTGAAAAAATTGATGGACAAAAGTTTAAAATTAAGGAGCTACTTTCTCTTTTGCCGGAAATCTTAGATAGTTATAAAAAATCTTATGATGAACAACGAATCTATCCTATTTTTTTTGAAAATGAGAAGAGCCATAAATTTTATCTGCCAATTGAAATACTATCTCATTACCATGGGAATAAAAATGAAGTTCTATCAGAATTAAATTTGTATTATTCTAAAAAAGAGGAGTCTTTTCAATTTGTTGAAAGCAATAATCCCAAATTTTTAAATTTACAACTGGTAAGTAACAACAATGAAGAAAATTTTCATATCATTGACCATCCAATGTTCCTAATCGATTTTAAAGGAAGATCTTTTCTTAAACCAATCTTAGAAAGTCGTTTTTTACTTCCAAATCTTATGATTTATTATATGATCATGTTTAACTTAGGAATGTTGTGTCGCTATGAAACTGAACTTTGGGGAGAGATTATTTTTTCATTTTCATCTGAGGATATGTATATCATTAATGAATTTATAAATAGCTCTCTGCGAACATTCCCTAATCTTATTTTAAATGAACTTTTCCAAGGAATTCATATTTTTAAGTAATATACACCTTATTAAATATCTCGTCTCGATCCGCCTATACATTAAAAAAGACCACCTATTCGGTGGTCTTACTTCTGCCTGGCAACGTCCTACTCTCCCAAGACCCTTCGGTCCAAGTACCATCGGCGCTGGAGGGCTTAACGGTCGTGTTCGGGATGGGTACGCGTGTG
>NZ_SMAB01000029.1 GCF_004342885.1 Tepidibacillus fermentans | reverse complement strand
ACATGAAGGAAAGCGGATTGCGGGAAAACTGCACGATCCGTTTGATTGAGCGGACGGAGGAAGGCGTAAGCCGACCTCCTTCGACTCTACACCATTTTGAAAATGGGAAGGACTGAATATGAGGTCTCTTTCGGTGTTACTATCTCGAAATAACTGTATGTTGAAACAGACAATCCTGATAAAGGAACTACCTTATAGAAGTATGAGTGGAATTCAGAGGTAAATAAGGAGTGTTGAGTACAGCTCGGCGAAGTAAACTGACGAAAGAAAGAGAAAAGAGCCTTTCGGCACTCATCCTCATAAACCGCCGTATACCAGACCGGTATGTACGGTGGTGTAGGAGGGTCGGCGGTTAATCACCGCCCCCTATCCTAATTATACAAACCTATATTATTACTTTTAAACGAACGTATGTTTGTGTATAATAGATATAAGAACACTACGACGATTGGAGGAAATAAAATGTTAATGTATCCTAAGGAATATCAAGAATTCGCAAATTTAGTGAAAAAACACGTGGTTTACCATATTTTATTAAAAGTATTACAATATGATCGGAAAATAGGAGAACAATCTTCGCTTAAATTGGCACGGGCTTACAGTGAATTGTTCAATCAAATCCAGTGGATGATCGAAAAAGATCTGGTTGAAATCAAACGCCAGATGAAGCGATTGGGGGGAATGATTATAAAGGAGGAACAACAACCTACTGTTCGAATCGTTGAAGCGAAATTTCGTGGATTTATCTACACTCATCGATTTATGAATTATTTATTACAAGCAGAAAGCGAACAGGTATTTAAGTCCTATGTATTTCCTCAAGAGAGGAAGGGGAAATTAACTTCAAGTGTCAATGGATAAGGTGTTTGTCATGTTCAAAATCATGCGTTTGTAAATATAACAGAAACCGTTGACGTATTAGGTTCTTTTCGAAGATCATTTTAAAAATAAAATCATTAAAAAAAGGGTAGAGGATCAAAATGAGAAAAAGTAACAGATTGTTTTTCATCATCATTCTTTTAATTCTGACCTTATTCGGGTGTCAACTTGTCTCACATTCTTCCCAACTGATTCAAGCCAAAGTAATTCGGGTGGTTGATGGTGATACTTTTGTAGCAAAGGTAGAAGGAAAAGAAGAAAAAATTCGTCTATTACTGGTCGATACCCCAGAAACGGTTCATCCGCAAAAACCCGTAGAACCTTTTGGAAAAGAAGCATCACAATTTACCAAAGAGAAACTACGCGACCAAACAGTAGGATTAGAATTTGATGTTCAAGAAAGAGATAAATATGGACGTTTACTAGCCTATGTATATTTACCGGATGGAAGTATGTTAAATGAACTTCTATTAGAAAAAGGGCTGGCCCAAGTCGTAGTTTTCCAACCTAATGTAAAATATGTTGATCGTTTTCGGGAGATCCAAAAAAAGGCGAGAGAAAATAAAGTAGGAATATGGTCAGAGTGAAAAAGGGTATACAAAAATGATGTGGAATACATATTGTAGAAAGAAGATTCATGATGTTTCAAAAAGGAGTTGAAATCATGACCAAAGAAGAAATCCTAAAAGAATTAGAGGATAGAGACTTAACAGATATTATTGAACTGATTGAAGATGCAGAAAATGGCGAATTAGAGGAATTAGAACTTGTTGAACAAATTGGTCTTCTTCATGACCCGAAGTTAAATGAAGAAGTGATTCGTTTACTAGAAAGTATGAATGTGAAAATCACCTATGTGACTTATGATGAAGAAGAAGAGGAAGAACATTAACCCGACCTCAAAAAGAGGTCGGGTTTTAATTACAACAAAAACATCGCAAAAATGGTAGTGACTATTAATCCAATAGTTACAGGAATTAGATTCCGTCTAGCCAATTCAAATGGATCAACCCCAGTAATCGCTGCGGCTGGGATTAGGGCCCAAGGAATTAGCGTTCCACCGCCAACCCAGATTCCTGCAATTTGCCCTAAAGCTGTAAGAGTCGCAATGTCTAGATGAAGGGCTGAACCAAATAATTTGGCCACTGATCCAGCTAGAGAAATACCAGAAAAACCAGATCCATCTAAACCTGTAATTGAACCAACAATTGCTAAGGTTACGGCTGCGATATGTTTTGTAAGGGGGACAATAGAAGCAAGAGCAACACCTAAGTCATTAACAATGCCATTCGATCCTTGAGGAAGAGCGTCTTTTCCAAGAATTGTAAGGACGCCCGAATCCCCTAAATAAAAGAATGCGGCAATGGGAATAACAGGACCAAACACTTTAAAACCGAATTGAAATCCTTCCACTAAATACTCCGTTATTTTATCCATACGGTTTTTTTTATGATGAAGCAAACTGGTTAAAATGAGAATCAGGATTGCCGTTCCACCGACTAATGCCGTTGCGTCTCCACCAGTTAGATTTAAGACGAACATACCTATCACATCTAAGAGAAATAGAACTGGAATTAAGAATGCCAAGATCAGTTTATATCTTCTTTTATCCAATGAGTTGATCTTCACTTCTTGCGTTTGAATTTTAGCCAATTGATTACTTGTAACACTTATAGTTCCATTTTTCAAGTCGCGACGCAAGAAATAAAAAGCAACCACCGTGGTGACAATCCCCATTACCATGACTAATGGAACACTGGCAGATACCACATCACCAACGGGAATACCTGCTGCACCAGCAGTAATTGTCGGTGCTCCTTGGATTACAAAATCACCCGATAAGGCAATACCATGACCAAAAAGGTTAATAGCCATTGCAACAGCTAACGGTGGTAGACCAACACGAACGGCTACAGGAAGAAAGACAGCACCGATTAACGCAACCGCAGGAGAAGGCCAAAAGAACCACGAGATGATCATCATCGCAATTCCGATGACCCAATATGCAATCAATGGAGATTTGATCATGCGAGTAATAGGACGAACCATCAATTCATTGATACCTGAATGGGTTAACACTTTACCCATCGCTACGATTAAGCTAATGATCAGGATCGTTCCTAACAACTCTTTGATCGCAAAGATCAAACTATTAAATAAAGAGAGAATTGAACTTGGTAACGATTTCGTTACCAACATACTAATAGCTAAGATGCCAAGAATACTAACAAGGGTCGTATCTTTCCTCATCACCATCACACCGATAATCAGGAAGATAAAGATAAGGTAGACCCAGTGGATGGCTAACAATTGAATTTCCATAGGAAGCCTCCTCCTTTTAACAAGGCTAATGCCTTACTTTACATTATGCAGAAGCGTAAATCTGGGTGAAGAATAAAGTAGACTTTATCGACTTATCCTAAAAGATAGTGACGGTGAGGCTGTGAATGGTTAGAGAGGAAGAATTTCTATGAAACAATCGATGGATCGACCTATGATTATTCAAAACGATCAAACATTACTCCTTGAAGTAAATCACCCTAAATTTAAAAAAGCGAGGAAAGAAATCTCCTCCTTTGCAGAATTGATCAAAAGCCCAGAATATTTTCACACCTATCGAATTACCCCTATCACTTTGTGGAATGCAGCAGCAAATGGTTATTCATGGCAACAAGTGATTGGGATATTAGATCAATATAGTAAGCTTCAGTTTCCTACGTTCATTAAAGATGAAATTCGTATTTATATGGAACGTTATGGAATCCTTTCTTTTAAACGGGAAGGAAATCAAATCCATTGTAAGAGTAAAGATCCAAAAGTATTCGATAAACTTCTCTCTTACGCTTCTTTACAACGCTACTTTAAAGAGCGATTAAATGAATATACTGTTGTCATTGCAGAACAAGATCGTGGATTTCTCAAACAAGAGCTGATTAAGCTAGGATATCCTGTACAAGATCTTGCCGGGTACCAAGAGGGAGAATTTTTATCCCTTTCACTTCTTTCGAGAACAAAAACAGGAGCAAGTTTCCAACTGCGAGACTATCAAAGAAAAGCAATAGATATCTTCTATGAAAAAGGTGCAGTCTCGGGAGGAAGTGGTGTAATCGTATTGCCCTGTGGATCAGGAAAAACAGTTGTGGGTATAGGAATCATGGAACTTTTGCAAGCAGAAACGTTAATTCTAACAACGAATACCTCATCCGTGCGCCAATGGATACATGAATTGATCGACAAGACTTCCTTAACAGAGGAGATGGTTGGCGAATACAGTGGACAAAAGAAAGAGGTAAAGCCTGTCACCGTTGCCACTTATCAGATTTTAACTTATCGATCAAGAGATGAATTGGAATTTGAACATATGAAATTATTTCAAAGTCGAAATTGGGGACTGATTATTTATGATGAGGTCCATTTATTACCTGCCCCAGTTTTTCGTTATACGGCCAATATTCAAGCAAAGCGAAGACTAGGCTTAACAGCGACATTGGTTCGTGAAGATGGGAAGGAAGACGAAGTGTTCTCTTTAATCGGTCCCAAAAAGTACGAAGTACCATGGTTACAAATGGAAGATCGGGGCTGGATCGCCAAAGCAAAGTGTACCGATATTCAAATTCCATTACCTAAAAAATGGGAAAAACAATATATCGAAGCTTCGAAAAAGCAAAAATATCGAATTGCTGCCACAAATCCATTAAAAATAAAAGTGTTAAAAAAATTAATCAAACAACATCAAGATGATCCCATTTTAATTATTGGCCAATACCTTAATCAATTAGAAGAGATTGCAAAGGAATTAGGCGCTCCACTCATTACAGGACAAGTGAAACAACAAGAACGTGACCAGATCTACAAAGCATTTCGAACGGGTAAAATCAAAATCCTAGTTGTTTCCAAAGTAGCCAACTTTGCCATAGATTTACCTGATGCCAAAGTGGCGATTCAAGTCTCAGGGACTTTTGGATCAAGACAAGAAGAAGCACAACGACTTGGGAGAATTTTAAGACCAAAAGAAGGAGAAAATCATGCCTATTTTTATTCTTTAATTACTCAACAAACGGTTGATCAAGATTACGCATTAAGACGTCAACTTTTTTTGCTGGAACAGGGATACGAATACGACATTCAACATTACGCTTTGTAGGTGGTTAAAATGAGGTTGGTATATTATTTGGAACAGCTTAAGGCTTCCACTTTAAAGAAAATGCTCAACAAACATGGAATCAAAACAAACGAAAAATATCCGAATAAATTGTTGAATCACCTTCTTGTACGGTTATTAGATATTAACTATTTAAAGCAACTCTATCAAGAATTATCGCTGGAAGAAAAAGAAGTTGTCGATTTTATGATCATTCATCGGCCAAATCAACTCTTTTCCTACCGCAGTTTAAACAAAAGATTTGACGCGATTCACAGGGATCAATTTGAGAGAGGAATTCAAAAATTGAGGGCAAAGGGAATTCTTTTTCAGTTAAGGCAAAATTATGGAGATATTGCTTTTACTATCCCTCATGATTTGTTTCAGCTTTTGCATCAAGTCATTTTTGCTAAGGGATTAAACCGTTTATCAACGAATGTTAAAGTCGTCGGATTTTCAAAGGAAGAAGATAAAAATATCGATGAAGAATTTTATCAGTTTTTAACCGGATTATATTTTTTGGCTAGCTCTGAGGAAGAAAACGGGAAGCTTAATAAACAGCAAATGAACAAATTATTAAAACGGCTTCACCTTGATGAAAGGAAAATCGAATATTTCCCAATTCAGTATGACATAGAAGAATTTCCAAAATCTATTTCTCTATTCGTCTATTTTGCCAAGGGTTTAGGGCTTATACACTTAGAGCAGAAGCAATTTCGCATCATTCAGAGGATGAAAGATTGGCTACTATTGTCACCTTTTGAAAGATATGAATATCTTGAGGGAATGATTCGTGGCTCCTTTCAATCGACGGATTTGTTCATCAATCATTTTTTTCATCGTTTATTTTCTTTGCCTAAAGGAAAGTGGTATCAAGCGGATCAACTAGTTCAGGAACTCTCAAAGGAATTGAATAGACCCATCGATGAATCCTTCTATGTTCGAATTGAACTAGAAATCCTAAAGCCTTTAGCTGAACTAGGAATCTTAACTTATACAGGAGATTGGAAAAAAGAATTGTTCATAAAACTGAAGAAACCGAATGATGAAGAGATCGATCAATTTTATGTTCAATCCAATTTCGAAGTCTTAGTACCGAGTAATCTTCGCTATTCTATTCGGATAGAGCTCGAACATTTTGCAGATTTAGAAAAAAGGGATCAACTCTCTCTTTATCGGATCACTCAAGGTTCTTTATTCAGGGGGTTAGAAAAGGGGAAAAAGATTGAGCAGATCCTCGATTTCCTTGATCAATATAGTGCAATTCCTCTTCACGAAAGTATGAAAATAACAATAAACCAATGGGCGAATCGGTATGGTGCGATTCAGTTTTATGACCTACGGATTTTAAAATGTCAAAGTGAAGAGATTGCCAATCATTTGAAACAGCAGGAAGTTTTGCAGGATTGGATTATTGGTGAGATTGATTCCTTTCATCTGATCGTGCGAAAAGAAAAACGATTTGAACAAGCAGTAAGACAACTCGAACAGTTAGGTTACATCCCGACAAGAAACATCATGACGGAAAAAGACTTCCTTATTGTAAAAGAGGAACAAGAAGGACAGGAAAATGTGCTGGAGGAAATGGAGACAGAATTCATCCTATTTAAGCATCCAGATTATGAATTGGTGGTTGAAATCGAATAATATTTAATTACATATTCATAGTGAAAATTGCTATAATAAGGGGTGGAGGGGATATTGTGTATTTAGATAATGAAATCATCTTGGAAACGTATCAATTAATCGATATGATCCTTCAATCCGAAGAGATGAAAGACTATTTACAGTATAGAGAAGCCATCAATCGTGATGTTCAAGTGAATGAGTTAAAGGAAAAACTGGCTAAAGCCAAAATAGAATTTGAGGAATATAACCGCTATGGGCAATACCATCCAAACTATCAAGAAGCCAAAGAAAAAGTGGAGAAAATATTAGAAGAAGTGAATCAAAACGAACTTGTACAAAAATATAAACAAGCTGAGCACGAATTAGATGAATTGTTATCCCTTGTTGGTGAAACATTGGCACATGCGATCTCACCGACTATTATGGTTTCTAAGAATGAACCGTTAATTCAAGATAAAGGAATTTCTTGCACGACTGGCGGTTGTAGTGGTTGTAGTTTAGGAGGAAGTTGTGTGATAAAGGTTTCTTGAATATTCGAAAAAATCATGGTAGTATGGTAAAAATAGGGTATTTAAAGGAGAAGATCTTGATGATACCAAAACGGACAGGTTTAGTGGTCTGGGTGAATGACTTACGAGCAGCAAGAAACTTAGAACGAATCGGCAATATTCATTTTATCTCGAAAAGATTAAAATATGTTGTACTGTATATTAATGAAAGAGATTTGCGGAAAACCATTTCTTATTTAGAAAGGCTACCGTTTGTCACTAAAGTAGAACGTTCTTATCGATCCGAGATTGTTCATATGAATTTTTCACAGAAAGCATAAATATAGATTATTTTAAACTTCTATCTCTAGGCATTTAACTAGTTAAGATAGAAGTTTTTTTGTCCAGTTCATTTATTATCTTTAATTTTCGTCTTACGAAATATATAATAGAACTATCTCTAATAAATGAGTAAAGTAATAACATATTATATAATCAATAAATAATCAATGAAGAATAAGGGGTCTTTGTTATGCAACTTTGGAGGAGAAACTTGTATATTTTATGGGGTGCGGTGTTCTTACTAATGGCAGCGATGAGTTCGATCATGCCCTTTTTACCTTTATATATTCATCAAGACATGGGGATACAGTCGGAAGAACAAGTGGCAATGTGGTCAGGACTGATTTTTGGTGCAAATTTTTTAACTGCATTTCTCTTTTCACCTTTATGGGGAAAATTATCCGATAAATATGGACGTAAAATCATGATTCTTCGATCTGGTTTTGGGATGTCAATCGTCATCTCATTAATGGGTTTAGCAACGAATGTTTATCATCTTCTATTACTTCGGCTATTAAATGGGATGATTGCAGGTTTTAATCCAGCTGCAATTGCCTTAGTGGCAACCAATACACCGAAAGAGAGAGTAGGATATGCGCTGGGAATGTTGCGCTCAGGTGCTGTGGCAGGATCGATTATTGGGCCGTTTTTAGGCGGATTTTTGGCCGATTACATTGGATTCCGTCATATTTTCTTTTATACAGGCGTACTGATTCTCATCGCAGCGATTATTGTTTTATTTATGGTGAAGGAAGATTTTACGCCAAGGGAGACCGAAGAGTCAGGAAGCTTTGTGAAGGATTTTAAATTAATTGCGGGAACCCAACCACTGATCCAATTATTCGTTGTTGCTTTTATGATTCAGTTTGCGACGCTAAATGTAAATCCAGTTTTACCCTTATTTGTTCAACAATTGGATCCACCAGGTGGTAGAGTATCCTTCTTTGCAGGGCTAGTCGCAGCGATGGCCGGTTTTGCCGAAATGATGGCAGCACCTAGATTGGGGAAACTTGGTGACAAAATTGGTCCCCAAAAGGTACTCTTCTATACCATGATTGGGGCAGCATTACTCTTTTTACCTCAAGGATTCTCAACGAATATTTGGCAATTACTACTTTGGAGATTTTTATTAGGATTAACCGTTGGTGGGTTACTCCCATCTGTTAACGCCTTAACCCACCGGTTTGCGCCAAAAGGATTGGAAAGCACTACCTTTGGTTATAGCAATAGTGCTACTTTCCTGGGAAATATGATAGGACCGATCACCGGAGGGTTTTTAGCAGGGCATATTGGACTAAACGGAGTATTTTTCGTAACGGCAATTCTTTTATTATTAAATGGAATCTGGACACACATAGCAGTGAATAAAAGGATCAAAGCGTTACAAACTTCCAATTAAGTTTGCTTTCTTAACATTACCTTGGTAGAGGCATAATGGAGGGATTTAATAAATCTCTCCATTTTTTTGTTAAATGCCTTTTTATGAATTTGTTAGGGATATGCCGATTTTTCTTATTAATGCTTTTTTTATTTAGGTTTTGATAAAAAAATGAAAGAATTTTTCGTATATTAAAACTTTTTCTGTTTATGAAAGTAAATACCGAATCAACTGTTTTGTTACATGATCGATTTTATCAGGCTGATAAACGATGTGATAGTTCAATTTGAGTGGTAAGGAACTAATTTTTAATAGCTTAATACTTCCAGAAAACCTTTCTTTACGTGTGGCAATATCGCAAAGGAAGGAAACGCCAAATCCAGACTCGACTAAGGATTTAATAGCGCTAACACTACTGATTTCCGCTGCCACATGTAATCGGTTCATATCAATACCTTGTTTTTGAAAGGTTTCTTCAATTGATTGGCGAAGTCCCATTTTTTCATCAGGTAAGATAATGGGAAGTTGACACAGCTCTTCAATCGTTAATTCTTCAATATTACTCCACTTTTGGTGGTTGGGAACAGCCAAATAAATCGTATCTGTAGAGATTAATTCACTATGAAAAGAGGAATGGGCTGGAGGGGTTCCGTCAATACAGGCAATATTGATTTCTCCTTTTTCCAATTGTTCGAGTAGATTAGAACGGTCGGTCGTAATGATTTTAATATCGATAGAGGGAAATTTTTCGCGAAAATGAGCAATTTTACAGGGGATGAAATAATTCCCGATAACCGATTCAGCGCCAATACTAATTTTTTGATTTTCACGATCATATTTATGCAAATTTTTCACCATTTCATGATAAATATGTAAAATATCTTTTGCATATTGATAAAACGTTTGACCTGCTTCTGTCAGGGTTACTCCATAAGGAGAACGTTCAAATAACGTAATATTGAATTGTTCTTCAATCATATGAATCTTATTACTGACAGCAGGTTGAGTAAGATGTAATAATTTCGCCGCTTTCGATAGACTCTTCATCTCAGCAACAAGGAGAAAAACCTCCAAATTTGAAGTTTGCATAGAAGGAATCCTCCATCAAAAGATTTGAATGAATTTTCACATCAACAATTTCTGAATCTTAGGTATATTTTAGCACATTCTAATAATTTGTTATAGGGGTATAACAATGTTTCATTTCCTCTTAGAGAGGAATTACTCATAGAATAAAGGTAGAACGAGTTGATTCATAACGCTCAACGCTTCACATAAAAGGAGAGGAGGAGTTTTATGCTTACAAAGCGTTTATCGCGAAGAACGTTTCTAAAGGCTTCTGCTGCAACAACGGCTTTATTATCAGTAGGGACTTTTGAATTCAAAAGTTGGCAAAAAATTCATGCCGATGAGAAAACGAATTTAACTACAATTCCAACATTTTGCAATGCATGTTCAAGTAAATGTGGATTGCTTGTTCATGTAAAAAACGGAAGGGTATGGAAAGTATCTGGTCAACCTGATCATCCTTTTGGAAAAGGAAAAGTTTGTGCTAGAGGGCATGCACTAGCGAGTATTCCTTATTCATCAGATCGTTTAACACAACCGATGAAAAAAATAGCAGAAGGTAAATTTGAACCTATTACTTGGGAACAGGCTTATAAAGAAATTGGAACAAAATTAAAACAAATTATTGAAAAAAATGGCCCAGGATCTTTTGTATTCATCAATGATCCACGACCAACAGGGAAGTTTTATGGCCCCCGTTTCTTAAATGCAGTAGGTTCATCTAATTATTTTGGCCATGAAACGGTATGCTCTAATGCTCGAGACACAGGATTTAATCATACAATTGGAGGAATACCAGGTGGTGATGTGGCGAATTCGAAATATATTGTCTTTATTGGTAGGAGTTATGGTGATGGAGTAAGGCCAGCATCTGTGCAAGCCTTAATAAAAGCAAAGGAAAATGGAGCACATGTTGTCATCGTAGATCCAAGATTAAACAATACGGCTCCTCTTGCTGATGAATGGTTACCCATTCGGCCAGGCACAGATTTGGCTTTGGTTCTGGCTATGTCTAATGTATTAGTCACAGAAGAGCTTTATGACAAAGAATTTATTTCGAATTATTCCGTTGGATTTGAAGAGTATAAAAAGACCATTATGGAGTATACGCCTGAATGGGCAGAAAAAATTACCGGTATATCAAAAGAAACGATCATTCGTATTGCCCGCGATATGGCAAAAGTAAAACCAAAAGCGATGATTGAACAATCTTGGCGTGGTGCCTTTGGTTCTACTTATGCAAACAGTGTGGATACGGGTCGAGCAGTCGCTTTATTTAATGCCTTATTAGGGAATATTCAGCAAAAAGGTGGCTATATATTTGGAAAGTCCCCGAAGTTAGGTAAATTAGATGAGTCCATCCATCCAACACCACCTGAAGCAACGATTCCTAGGGTGGACGCAGAATACCCATTAGTTTCACATCATACTGGCGTTGCAGCTATTATCCCTCAAAAGGCAAAAGAGGGAATCGTAAAAGCAGCGCTGATTATTCAAACCAATCCTGTCCGTAATTATGCGAATCCTAAATATATGATCGAAGGATTGAAGAGTTTAGAATTAATGGTGGTTATTGATATTCAAATGTCTGAAACCGCTTCAATTGCTGATTATGTACTTCCAGAACCGACTTATTTAGAACGAGATGATGTGATTGAAGTTACTCCTGGCGTCAAACCAGCGATCTCTATACGTCAGAAAGTAATTGAAAAGGTTCATGCGAATACAGTGCCTGCTGATCGCATTTTTACAGAAATCGCAAAGGAAATGGGCTTAGGTGATTACTTTAATTTCTCTGTTGATCAATTAAATCAAGCGATGATTGCTCCTCTAGGAATTACATTATCAGAATTAAAGAAAAAAGGAACGATTATTATTGATGATCCTGTTGAATTAGGGGTTGTACCTAAACTCAAAACTGCATCAGGAAAAGTTGAATTTTATAATGAAAGTTTCAAAAAAGCTGGTTTTTCTCCAGTGGTACAATGGATGGAACCATTGGTAAAACCTGATTCGAGTTCATTCCGTCTGATCACAGGTAAACAAAGTTATCATTCTCATACTTTTACAGCGAATATACCTTATTTAATACAGATTACAAAAGATTATAACTCAGAACGTCTTTGGATCAATCGAACTCGTGCTAATCAAATGGGTTTAAAAGATGGGGATTTAGTAGAAGTGGTTTCTGAACTTACAAAAAGTAAAATTAGAATTTATGTGACAGATCGGATTCATCCAGAATGTGTATTCGTTCCATCGGGATATGGGAACTTCTCAAAAAATCTAACTTACGCAAATGGTGTTGGTTTTAGCTACTTGGATCACCTTCCTTTCCATATGGATCCCATCGGTGGAACTCCAATGATCCATGAATGTATCGTAAAAATCAGAAAGGTGGGAGTCTAGATGGCACGTTATGGAATGCTGATTGATACCAAAAAATGTGTTGAATGCTTTGGCTGTCGTGTTGCCTGTCAGATGCAAAATGGATTACCACCAGAAGAAGCCTTTATTCATTTCTATGAAAAAGAGACAGGGACGTTTCCAAATGTAAATATTCAGATATTACCGGTTCAATGTCAACATTGTGAGAATCCACCATGTATGAAAAACTGTCCCACTGGAGCAACTTATAAAAACAAAGACGGGATCGTTCTCGTTGACGAAAACAAATGTATTGGATGTAAATATTGTGTCGTTTCTTGTCCGTATCAAGCCAGAGTTCCCAATCATAAAACAGGCGTAGTTGAAAAATGTAGATTTTGTGTAGAAGAGGTCGAAAAGGGAAAAGCACCGATTTGTGTTGCTACATGTGTTGGTAATGCAAGAATTTTTGGAGATTTAGATGATCCAAACAGTGAAATATCAAGAGAAATCATCAAACGCAAAGCAATACCTTTACGCGCTGATTTAGGAACAAAACCTAAAATTTATTATGTGAGGTGATTTAAGATGGCTTGGGGAGCGATCATTTCATGGTATTTATTTTTAGCTGGTGTAAGTGCAGGGGCTTACCTCACTGCGACTTATGTCGGTAAAAAGTTTCCGTTTGCACAAACCATTCGAAAAACAGGATATTTCTTAGCACCACCACTACTTGCGGTCGGCACATTGCTTCTCGTTTTTGATGCGGAAGCGGGATTAAAGCATCCTCTTCGTTTCATCTATCTATTGAAGAATTTTCCAACATCGATGATGACCGACGGAACTTATATTATTTCTATCTTTTTGATACTTAACACATATCAAGGGGTTATGGAATATCTAGGGAAAAGTGTGAATCGTTGGATTACAAGACTTGGCGTCATCTTCGCAATAGGAACTGCTGCTTATACAGGATTATTGATTGGCGTTGTAAAGTCGATTCCACTATGGAATACATCGATATTGCCTGTTCTGTTCATTGTTTCTGCCCTTTCTACAGGTATTGCGGCAACAGTCTTGGTGTCAACTTTCTTTAATCGCCAAGCTTGTTATAACCTTCTTACAGTGAAAAAAATTCATGTTTCATTGATCGGGATTGAGTTGTTACTTATTTTTATCATGCTATATATTACAGGAAGTGCAAATGAAGTAGCCTACCAATCGGTGATGTCTCTTTTAGTCGGGGAATACTCTAGCTTATTTTGGATCGGTTTAATTGTAGTAGGGTTAGTCATTCCATTCCTCATCGAAGGGATAGAAATTTATCAACATGGTTTAGCAACAAAACCAAAATATCATGAAATATCAGCTACTTCCTCTAATCCAAGTTTTGTACCGACATTGATTACAGAGTCAACTGTGCTAATCGGTGGTTTTATTCTCCGCTATTTAGTTTTGGCCGCAGCAATGACAATCACTCTCTTTTAAAGGGATATCCATCGACGCTTTGATGTATAACATCAAGGCGTTTTTTTTTGTCATCTTCACAAGTTCTTTAAATTTAAGGTCTATACTATAAGTTGTAAACATCATTATAAGAAGGGAAAAATATGTTTGCTGGTTTTGGACCAGGAAGAGGATTTGGTTATGGAATGGGTTATTATGGTGGGTATGGTTTTTTATGGATGATCGGGATTATCATCCTTGTCGTGATTCTAATGTTCCTATTCCGTAGAAGAAGATATTTCATGGGGAATTGTTATCACCGTAATCATCATTACAATGAATATTATAGTGATCCCGTTCAACCAAAAAGCCCAAACCAAGAAGCACTCGAAATTTTGAAAGCACGCTTTGCGAAAGGTGAAATCACCGAAGAAGAATATAAGAAGATGAAAGAAATTATTAAGAATGAGTAATAGTGAAGGGGCTGTCTAAAAAGTTCATTTAAGTTGAAAATCCGCCAAAATTAAACCCCAAAGAATGTTGATTTTACAGCATTCTTTGGGGTTGCTTTTTTTAGATTTCGGGGTTAAATACTACTTTTTGGACAGCCCCTTTTTTCGTTAATCTTTACTTGCGTAATCTTATGGTAAAATGAGCTATAATAGTATATTACAATTTAGCAGGAGGCAAAAAATGATCTTAGAAGTGATGTGTCAAGCAAGTGAAACTTGGTTAAAAGAGATGGAAGATGTGGGGACGCCCGTTTACGAATACGAGGATGAATGGCCAGTCACAATTGAAATAAAAGGCCAAACCCCTAATTCAATTGAGGCAAGAGTATTGGCCAAGGATAAAGATGTGAATATTTTCATTATTAAATGTGATAAGGGATATAAATTACAATGGCGTGATGCGAAAGGAACATATGCCATCGATGAATTGAGTTCTTTCACTAACGATCTTGCGTTGCAAAAAATAAGTTCGTCAGTCAATCCATTCGATGTTCAATCGATTGCTACAGCTGTTCGGAAAATTGGCGAAACCTTTCCTGATTTTTAGTGTTTATTCATCCTTCAAATAGGGATACTTTTTTTTAAAAGAGAAACATTAAGAAGGAAATAGATTTGGAGGATGATTTGATGAAAAAGAAGAGTATTAGAAAGAATAATCTAAAAATAGATGGGGAATTTTTTGCGTTTGATTTGGCAGACCCATCACATCAAAACATCAAGATTCATCCGGATCAGGAAAATCCAATGGAACCTCTAAAGAAAGTTACTGAACCGGATGAATACTAACCAAGGGATTTAGAGGGGAGCTATAGCACAACAAATAGCTCTCTTTTTTTATAAAAGAAATGCGATAATTTTTTGAAAAGTTCACATTTTTTCACGTTTTTTTTAAAGGATTTCACTTATAAAATATGGAAGATAGTACGGGAATGGCTGAATTTGATTTTGCAACTGATCTTGAACAGTTTGAGGGAGATGGTAACGTGATTTATGTAAAGCCCTCGATTGAGTGGGCAAATCATAGACTAGCTGATGATGTCATGACGGAAGACGGAGTACTTTTATTAACGAAAGGAAGTAAACTTTCGTTAGAAGATTTAAGAAGTATTATCGATCGAGGAATAGACCTTATTGCTATTGAGGAACGTAGTAATACTCAAGACTTTCGCATTTATATCAATCATCTGAAAAAGATCGATTCTGAGTTTTATGAATTTTATGGCGAGACATTGACCGCAGTGGAACGAATGTTCCAGTTGTCTGCCAACCAACAAGATATCGATCAAGTGGTTTTGTTTGAGACCTTTGATGATCTAATTAAGCATTTATTGTTAAGTCCCCAAATACTTGTTCAATTACGAACCATTAAGAATATGGATCAGTACACGATTCAACATTCCTTAAATGTAGGAATCATGTCAGCGATGTTCGCATGATTGTTAGAGATGGATCACGATGACATTATCCGAATCGGTCATGCGGGGCTATTGCATGATCTGGGAAAGGCATTAATACCACCTGAAATCGTTCAAAAACCTGCTCCATTGGATCAAGAAGAATTTAAGACGATGAAACAGCATCCGAAGTTAGGATATGATATTTTACTGAAAAATCAGATTAAAGATGAATTTATACTTTCAGCAGCATTAATGCATCATGAACGGCTCAATGGCACAGGGTATCCTCTAAGGAAAAAAGGAGATAGTATTCCTTAGCAGCACAAATCGTTGCTGTAGCCGATGTATATGATGCGATCTCAGCAGAACGAACCTATAAACCCTCCTTGTCACCGTTTCATGCCTATCAAGAACTTTATGATCTGGCCTTTCGTAAAGAGTTAAATCCAATCATTGTCATGAATTTCTTGGATTTCGTGACAAAAGCGATGGAAGGTAAAAAAGTGATCCTAAATGATGGATCAATCGCAACTGTTCTTGTTGCATTTAGAAACGAACCGAATCGGCCTTTGGTTAAAATTGAGAATCGATATATTGACTTAAGAAAGGAACGTTCTCTTTTCATTCAAGAAATGTATATTGAGGAGAGGTAAGGATAAGATATGTGGAATTTTCTCATGTAGCTTTTTTAATTTCGACAGCTTCATATTTTTTAGAATTGTTTTTATGTTAAAATGTAGATAAATTGTATGTTTATATAGAGGAGTATGACTTCATGGGAGAAACATGGCGATTTATTGATTTTGAGTACCATTCACCTAGCTTTAACATGGCGTTAGACGAGGCATTATTAGAGTGGCATAGTCAAGGGAAAATACCCCCAACCATTCGCTTTTATGGCTGGAAACCTGCCACACTATCGATTGGTTACTTCCAAAAAATACATAAAGAAATTAATATTGAAAAAGTAAAAAAATATGGTTTAGGCCTTGTCAGAAGATTGACAGGAGGGAGAGCTGTACTCCATGACCAAGAATTAACTTATAGTGTGATTGTATCGGAGAATTATCCTGACATGCCAAAATCCGTGACAGAAGCATATCGAGTGATTAGTCAAGGGCTATTGTATGGATTTCAAGAGTTGGGATTAAATGCCTATTTTTCTGTTCCAAAAACAGAAGAAGAAAAAGAAAATTTGAAGAATCCAAGATCATCTGTTTGTTTTGATGCCCCTTCATGGTATGAACTGGTTCTAGAAGGGAAAAAAGTAGCTGGAAGCGCTCAAACAAGACAAAAGGGCGTAATCCTACAACACGGTTCGATTTTGATCGATTTGGACGAGAACAAGCTATTTGATTTATTCTTGTATCCGAATGAACGAGTTCGTGAACGCATGCAACGAGGATTTAAAAACAAGGCCGTCACCATTCAAGACGTGGCAAAGCGTGAAGTCTCACTAGAGGAAGTTCGGCAAGCATTTAAGAAGGGCTTTGAACGAGGATTTGAAATTGAGTTGGAGCCATATGAATTGACACCACAAGAATTGGATGAAGTGAATCATTTGGCTGTGACCAAATATGAGAATGACGAGTGGAATTTTTCCCGCTAACGATAGAAATGGACTGATGAAGAAATGGAGTGAATGCGAATGGTAGGAAAAGAACGAATAAAGCAAGATTGGCTAAAAATTAAACTAAATACGAATGAAAATTATCGCGGATTAAAGAAAATGATTCGAGAGAAAAAATTACATACCGTTTGTGAAGAAGCAAGATGTCCTAATCTTCATGAATGTTGGGCAATAAGAAAAACTGCGACTTTTATGATACTTGGAGATATTTGCACCAGATCTTGTCGTTTTTGTGCAGTAAAGACGGGAATGCCGACTGAATTAGATCTAGAAGAACCTATGCGTGTTGCCGAGTCTGTTAAGCAAATGGGACTTCATCATGTGGTTGTTACTTCGGTTGCAAGGGATGATTTGCAAGATGGGGGAGCGTCTATTTTTGCAGAAACCATTCGTGCAATCCGTCGATTGAATCCATTAACAACAGTAGAGGTATTGCCTTCTGATTTAGGAGGAGTCTATGAGAATCTCAAAATATTGATGGATGCTCGTCCGGATATTTTGAACCATAATATTGAAACGATAAGACGCTTATCGGATCGAGTAAGAGCAAAGGCCAAATATGAACGATCTCTTGAGTTTTTACGTAGAGCAAAAGAGTTACAACCCGATATTCCTACGAAATCGAGTATTATGGTAGGTTTAGGGGAAACCAAAGAAGAGATTCTTGAGGCGATGGATGACCTTCGTGCCAATCATGTAGATATCTTAACGATCGGGCAATATCTGGCTCCAACCAAGGAGCATTTAAAGGTAGAGAAATATTATCATCCCGATGAATTCGCGGAATTGAAAGAGATTGCATTAAGTAAGGGCTTTTCTCATTGTGAATCAGGCCCACTTGTTCGTTCTTCCTATCATGCAGATGAGCAGGTTGCTCAAGCAAAAAAAGCGGAGCAATCTTGTTCTTGTTAATATTTGATATGAAATTTAAGAAATTGATTGCCTCGATAGGTGAGGATACCATGATCCCCTAATTGGTAATCAATGAATTGATTTTCTTTCACATGAAAGGTTAATCGTTTTCCAGTTGGAAGTTCGAAAATAAGAATATATAGATAGAGACCTTCATCACTATAACGTATCCCTTTATAAATTAAAACAGCTTGGGTCTTTATTTTGGGCAATCGAATCATCTGGTCAATGAATCGGGGAAGAAGTAGAGCTACAAAGAATAAGCTGAGTGAAATAGTTAACGCTACGATCATGAGAATGAAAGGAGAATCCATTTTTATCCCTCCAATCTTCTATGATCATTATATGAATTTAATGGGGCTGTCTAAAAAGTCAGAGTAACTGACTTTTAGAGCGCCTCCATTTTTATCAAATTTTTATAAAAAATGCACAAAAAAATCGTCCTATCCT
>NZ_SMAB01000028.1 GCF_004342885.1 Tepidibacillus fermentans | reverse complement strand
GGGTGACATGAAGGAAAGCGGATTGCGGGAAAACTGCACGATCCGTTTGATTGAGCGGACGGAGGAAGGCGTAAGCCGACCTCCTTCGACTCTACACCATATCTGGTGCACAGGATGTGGGAAGGACTGAACATTAGGAGGTTTTCAACTTTGTTATACTCAAAGAATCAAGATAAAGAGCAGACAACTCAAAATAGAGGTCACCTTGTGGAGGTAGAAGTGGAACTTCGAGGCAAACAAGGGGCGCTCTCTGAGGATTTGGCGTTAACAAAGAGAGAAAGAGAAAACGATGTATTAGATGATACGAGTAGCTTACTTGAAAGAATCTTAGCTAGGGAGAATATGCTCCTTGCTATGAAAAGAGTAATTGCAAACAAGGGAAGCCATGGGGTTGATGGTATGAGAGTTGATGAACTTCGGCCATTTATCATTGATAACTGGTTATCTATTAAACAAAAGCTACTGGAAGGAAGGTACAAACCTTCACCTGTCAGAAGAGTTGAAATACCGAAACCTGACGGGGGAATTAGATTGCTTGGGATACCTACGGTACTCGATAGACTAATTCAACAGGCGATCGCTCAAGAACTCAATAAAATTTATGATCCGACATTTTCAGAGAGTAGCTATGGATTTAGACCTAACAAAAGTGCGAAACAAGCTATTCTAAAAGCAAAAGAATACATCAATGAAGGATATAAATGGGTCGTAGATATGGACTTAGAAAAGTTCTTTGATAAAGTGAACCATGACATTCTAATGGAAAGATTATCAAGGAAAATTAAGGATAAAAGAGTATTAAAACTTATAAGGGCATATCTTGAATCAGGAGTTATGATAAATGGAGTTAAAATTAACTCTGAGGAAGGAACACCGCAAGGTGGTCCACTAAGTCCACTACTAGCCAACATCCTTCTTGATGAAGTCGACAAAGAATTGGAAAAACGGGGGCATAGATTCTGTCGCTTTGCTGATGATTGTAATATCTACGTTAAAAGTGAAAAGGCTGGCAACAGAGTAATGAGGAACATAAGGAAGATCATTGAAGATCGCCTAAAATTGAAGGTAAATGAAAACAAGAGTGCCGTAGACCTTGTATCCAAAAGGAAATTTCTTGGATTCTCATTCTACTTTGGAAGAGATGGGGCAAATATCAGAATTCATGAGAAGTCCTACAAAAGATTCAAGGATAAGATTAGGGATATAACGAATCGAAATACTGGAATAAGCATGGACTTCAGAATGAAAAAGTTAAATGATTATACTGTTGGCTGGATAAATTACTTTGCCATTGCCAATGCATCAACGAAGATGATTACCCTAGAAACGTGGATAAGAAGAAGATTAAGAGCTTGTATTTGGAAACAGTGGAAAAAGGGTAAAGACCAGAGGTCGAAATCTAATGAAACTTGGAGTTCCAAAGTCTAAGGCTTGGGAATATGCAAATACAAGAAAAGGCTATTGGAGAATATCCAACAGCCACATTCTTAACACGACTCTAAAGAATGAATACCTTGAAAGTTTAGGATACAAAAGCATATCTAAAAGATATCAACTAATGCATAATCCTTAATGAACCGCCGTATACCGAACGGTACGTACGGTGGTGTGAGAGGACGCTGAATAAAATAATTATTCAGCTCCTACTCGATATTGTCACTGACACGTGTCCATGATGAAATCAAAAGAGGCACTAATGTATGGACGACATCCGGTGAGATAACTATTAGGTGTAAGTGAAATTTTGAGAACACGTGAGTATTCAGGAGAAATTTAAACTTTATAGAGGGAGGAAAGTTTTCTTGACTATTCAACAATATTCTGTAAACCAACATCCGATTCAGACTCTATTAACTTGGATTGAATCTGGTGAAATTGCAATTCCTGAGATTCAAAGACCGTTTGTTTGGAATGCTACCAAGGTAAGGGACTTACTAGATTCTTTATATAAAGGGTATCCAATAGGTTATTTAATAGCATGGAGAAACCCAAATGTAAAACTAAAAGATGGGACAACCTCTGAAGGTAAAAGAATTTTAATCGATGGACAACAAAGGGTTACAGCTCTCATGGCAGCTTTATTAGGTAAAGAAGTTTTAAATAGCGACTACAAAAAAGTACGAATTAGAATTGCATTTAATCCGATAGAAAAGAAGTTTGAGGTTTCTAATTCAGCGATTAGAAAAAATAAAGCCTGGATTTCTGATATTTCCCAAGTACTGTCTCCTAATGTAAAAATACTAGAGTTAGTAAGTAAATATTGTTCTGATAATGATACCACTGATCAAAACGAAATATTCTCAAGTATTGAGTTACTTAGAGGAATAGTAAATAACCATATTGGGTTGATAGAATTAAATTCAAGTCTAGACATTGAAACGGTTACAGAAATTTTTATTAGAATAAATTCTAAAGGAGTAGTTTTAAGTCAAGCAGATTTTGCAATGTCCAAAATTGCTTCAAATGAGGTATATGGTGGAAATACCTTAAGGAAGTGTATTGATTATTTTTGCCATTTATCTATTTCTCCTGAATTTTATTCAAAAATCAAAGAGGTTGATAATGAGTTTGCACAAACAGATTATTTTAGAAAAATGTCATGGTTAAAAAACGAAAATGAAGATCTTTATAACCCCTCCTACACAGATATGTTAAGAGTAGCCTTTACTTCAGAGTTTAAACGTGGGCGTTTAGAGGATTTGGTTGCTTTACTATCAGGTCGGAATTTTGAAACAAGGGAATATGTAGAGGAAATAGCTGAAAAATCTTATAAAAAACTTGAAGCTGGAATTTTAAACTTTATGAATGAGACTAATTTTAAAAGGTTTTTAATGATTATTAAATCAGCAGGATTTATAGATTCATCAATGATAGGCTCAAGAAATGCTTTAAACTTTGCATATATAGTTTATTTGACGTTAAGAAATCAAAGTATCGATCAAGCAACCATAGAGTCCTTAGTGAGAAAATGGTATGTAATGTCAGTATTAACTGGAAGATATTCTAGTTCTCCAGAATCAGCATTTGATTCTGATATTAGAAGAATAGATGAATATGGTGTGGAAAAGACTCTTAAAAATATTGAGGATGCTGAGTTATCCGTTGCATTTTGGGATACAGGATTGCCTCAACAATTAAATTCATCAGTTGCAAGCAGCCCTTATTTTAAAGTATATCTAGCTTCACAAGTGAAAATGAATGATAAAGGATTTTTATCCAAAGATATAACTGTTAGAGACCTAATTACTCATAGAGGAGATGTACATCATATTTTCCCTAAAAATTATTTAAAAAAATATGGTTTTAATCGAAATAAATATAATCAAATCGCTAATTATGTTTATATGCAAAGTGAAATTAACATAGCAATCGGTGACAAATCACCAGCAGATTATTTTAAACAACTTAAAGATCAAATAATTTCTAAAAATAAAGTCTACGGAAATATAGTAGAATCTGAAGAACTTCGAAAAAACTTTGAAATGAATTGCATTCCAGATGATATGGAGAATATGACCATCAATGATTACGACTACTTCCTAGATAAAAGACGAATGCTTATGTCCCAAAAAATAAAATTATATTATGAAACTTTATAATTTCAAAAAAGATTGAAACCAAGGAAGCGAATGGTGAGTCGCTTCCTTGATTATAATCAAAAATGAAGATTAATGGTCTATATTTTTACTGATTCACTTAGTTACGTCTTAATAGAGTTCAGCCGGTTTCTTCATTTCAATGATCAAAAAATGTGAAGTTTCTTTTGCCTTTATTAAAATGTCTTCCTCTACAATTTCCAGTCCGTCCCGATTAGATAGTTCAACCGTATTAATCGTAGAACTTCCTTCTATCTGAACTAAATAGGCCTGTCTTCCTTCCTTAACTGGAAAGCTAATCTCTTTTCCTTGTTCAAGTTCTAAGGAGTAAATATTCGCATTCTGATTTATTTTGATTGGCGCACTTCCTTCTTTACTTGAAACCATATGAAGCCATTTATTTTTTCGATCATCCCAATTAAATTTATAGTCGCCATAGTTAGGTGTATATCCTTGTTTATCTGGGAAAATCCAGATCTGCAAAAGCCTTAAGAGGGTTGTTCCAAAATTATGCTCACTATGATATACACCGGTCCCTGCACTCATATATTGAACATGGCCACGACCTAACGTATTTTTATTACCCATATTATCTTCATGAGTAAGTTCTCCATCGATTACATAAGATATGATCTCCATGTCTCGATGAGGATGAAGATCGAATCCTGTATTAGGTTGAATAAGGTCATCATTAATTACTCTCAAAACTCCAAAATTAATATTATCTGGATTATAATACTCTGCAAAGGAAAAGTGGAATTTGCTTTTTAGCCAACCAAGATTGCTACTGCCCATATTTTCACTTTCTATTTTTCTTAACATTCTATACACCTTCTTTTGTTTATTTAAAATGCATTTTTGAAATATACTGATATAATAACTAACTTTATGTAAGTAACATAATTTAAGTTACTTATTTTTGTCAAGTAAATATGACTTCCATCATGTTCTAGTCTTGGCTTAAAATCATTTTTAATCACTTCTAAAATAGGTATGATTAACAATTATTTTGACAAAGGAATAACAAGTTCATTATCTTAGAAAAGAAAGAAGAATAAGTTTATCGAAAGAAAGGAGTATTGACCAATGGGTGATCGATTGGCAGGAATTCAACCTGAAGCCGTATTTCGCAATTTTGAAGCGATTAGTAGAATTCCAAGAGAATCAGGAAATGAGCAACAAATCAGTGATTATTTAACCCAATTTGGGAAAAATCTTGGGCTTGAGGTCATTCAAGAGGAATCTGGGAATGTGATTATCAAAAAGCCGGGGACAAAAGGATATGAACAGGCACCTACTGTTATTTTGCAAGGCCATATGGATATGGTTTGTGTGAAGAAAGAGGATTATCCCTTTGATTTTGCCAAAGATCCTATTCCTTTAGTAGTCGATGGGGATTTGATTAAAACAGAAGGGACCACATTAGGAGCTGATAACGGGATTGCAGTCGCTATGATGATGGCCATTTTAGAATCGGATGAATTAGAGCATCCTCCTCTTGAGTGTTTATTTACCGTTAGTGAAGAAACAGGGATGGATGGTGTCCTTCATCTTCATCCAGAGCATTTAAAAGGAAAGATTCTCATCAACCTTGATTCCGAAGAAGAGGGAGTCATGCTAGCCTCTTGTGCTGGAGGAGTCAATAATGTTGTACATATTCCGATTGATTGGCAAGACAGTAATGGAATAAAGCAAGTTTATACTTTAACCATTAAAGGATTACGTGGGGGACACTCGGGAATTGAAATTGATAAAAATCGGGCCAGTGCCATTAAATTATTAGGAAGAGTTTTAAAAGCCCTTGATCAAACACTTAACATACAAATTGCTGCTGTAAATGGCGGAGAAAAAATGAACGCGATTCCGAAAATGGCTTCTGCCACAATTTTGGTTGACGAAGGGGAGGTTAAAGAATTAGAAAAAATTGTTGATCAGTATCAGAACATTTTTCATAAAGAATTTGAAGCGTCAGATCCAAATATTCAAATTCAATTGAACAAAGGAGAAAAAGTAGAAAAAGTATTTAAGAATACAACCAAGAAACATCTCATCCACGCGCTTCGTTTGTTACCCTTTGGTGTACAAACCATGAGTGCCAATATTCAAGGGTTAGTGGAAAGTTCCAATAATATTGGGACTTTGGAAACAAAAGAAGAAGAAATCATTTTAAGCAGTGCCGTAAGAAGTTCGGTGAAATCCTTAAAAGATGAGATTAACGACCGAATCGGAAGTATTTGCGAATTGATTGGTGCGAAAATGGAGTTGGTCTCCGATTATCCTGCATGGGAATATGAGCCGAATTCCCGAATCCGCGAGATCATGAATGAAGTATATAAAGAATTGAATCATAAAGAAATGAAGGTCGATGCCATACATGCTGGTTTAGAATGTGGATTCTTAAAGGAAAAGCTTGGTGATGTGGATATGGTTTCCATTGGGCCAAATATCTACAATGCTCATACTCCTGAAGAATCGTTAAGCATTTCTTCTACCCAAAGAGTGTTTGCCTTTCTAACAGAAGTATTAAAAAGGATAAAATAATACTGTCTGTATCAGCTATTATTATGAGATAATGATTCATAATAATAGCTATTTTTGTATGTGAGGTGAAGACATTGTCCTTAGCATCTCAATTAGGTGTTTCTGAGGATTTATTAAATCAAATCATAAATGTGATTTCAAAATATGAGCATATTGAGAAAGTGGTCGTTTTTGGATCAAGAGCAAAAGGGAATGGAAAGAAAACTTCAGATATTGATCTATGTGTTTTTGGCGAACGACTATTGCAAAAAGATGTGAATTTATTGATTGATGAATTAAAAGAATTAAATACACCTCTAGATTTTGATGTGGTGCATTTTCAATCTCTTTCAAAAGAAAAATTGAAGGAAAATATTATGCGTGAAGGGGTGAAGATCTATGACAAAAGAAAGGCTTCTTGAAAGATTTCAAGATTTTAAAAACGCTTTAGAACGCTTAAAAGAGAGTCTACAAATAGAGGCGTATCAAGATATCATTCAAGATATCATTATTGATGGTGTGATTCAACGTTTTGAATTCACCTTTGAATTAAGTTGGAAACTGATGAAGCTCTTTTTGGAATATGAGGGAATTGAGGCAAACAGTCCGAGAAGTGCGATTCGGAAAGCCTATGAAATAAATATGATCGAAGATGGGGAAGCATGGATTGACATGATGATAGATCGAAATAAAATATCTCATGTTTATGATGAAGAGATGGCAAAGCAAATTTATGATCGGATTAAAGAAGTGCATATTATTAATCTGGAAAAGTTATTGAATCGATTTGAGAAAGTTATTGAGAATCTTTAAGAAACAAGTAAAGTTAATTTAAAAAAAGGTAGTTGGTAATGAATGAAAAGTGAAAAGCGAATGAACAAAGACCGTTTATGGACAAAAGATTTTATCTTGTTATCCCTTTCCAATTTGCTCTTATTCTTTGGATTTCAAATGTTGCTCCCGACACTACCTGCATATGTTTCGCAAAAAGGTGGTGGAAATCTTGCCGTTGGTATGGTGATTAGTCTTTTTACCATTTCTGCAGTTTTGATTCGCCCGTTTTCCGGTGCGGCTCTAGATCTCATCGGTAGAAAGAAGGTATTAATGGTTGGTTTCATCATTAGTTTATTTGCTATCGGAAGTTATTACTGGGCGGCAACCGTGTTTTTTGTCTTAGGATTACGTTTTGTTCATGGATTAGGATGGGGGATCTCTTCAACAACAAATGGTACGGTTGCCTCTGATTTAATTCCTGCTGCAAGAAGAGGAGAGGGGATGGGGTATTTTGGTTTATCCTCCACGTTAGCCATGGCAATCGGGCCAATGATCGGGGTTATGATCATTCGTTCTTTTGGTTTTGGTGTATTGTTTCTTGTATCTTTTACGAGTACATTTCTTGCCTTTCTGTTAACTTATTTGATTGACATTTCCGAAATGAAGGCTCAACCGTCACAGAAGAGTAGAGTTTCTCTTGGCTCCCGTTTAATCGAAAAAAGAGCATTATTCCCTTCATTACTTGTTTTATTGTTCTCCATTACCTATGGAGGCATTGTTAGTTTCATTACGCTATTCGGCAAAGAGGCGGGTATTGAAAATGTGGGTTGGTTCTTCACGATCAATGCCATTTTTGTCTTTGTTACTCGCCCCATTTCAGGGAAGCTTTTTGATAAGAAAGGGCATTTTTCCGTATTATTTCCGAGTGCCTTTTTTACAATCATCGGGCTGATTCTATTATCCTATGCCTCTTCCAATCTTACGTTAATTTTAGCCGCTGTTTTTTATGGAATAGGTTTTGGCTCGATTCAGCCTTCTTTACAGGCATGGACGATCAACCGAGTTTCTGCTGACCGTAGAGGAGCAGCAAATGCCACCTTTTTCTCTGCGTTTGATTTAGGGATTGCTGGTGGTGCAATGGTGCTCGGAACTTTAGCAGAAATGACGAATTATGAGCAGATGTATCGCTATTCCAGTATTTTTATTGTGATTTATTTGCTGATCTATTTGTTCTACATGATTAAGGAAAAGAAAAAGGAAGAATTAGAGGTTGAAGGAGAACGTTAGTAGGACTTTATCCAAAAGAGTGAGAATATGATCATGATTTCATTGCAAGAACTATATCACTTACGACTAAAGAAGGGAGTCGGTGCCACGGACACGACTCCCTTTTCTAATGGTCTATTCAAAACACCTCTTGGTATTTTTATGATTTTTATAGATAATTTATAATGGATGTATAACTTGAGCTGATTATATCTTAAGGAGTAACGCTTGAATAAGCTTACGATTTCTACTAGGATATGAATATGACCTTTGGAGAGGAGAGCTAGCATGAGTGGAGAACAACAAAATCGTATGCAAAGAGGTTTAAAAAACAGACATATTCAGATGATTGCGCTTGGTGGTGCGATTGGAACAGGGTTATTTTATGGCTCAGCCGAGACAATTAAATTAGCAGGGCCAGCCATTACCTTATCTTACTTAGTAGGTGGCCTGATCATTTTTTTCATTATGCGAATGCTTGGGGAAATGTCGGTAGATGAACCAGTCTCAGGATCGTTCAGTTATTATGCTTATAAGTATTGGGGGGACTTCCCTGGTTTTCTATCCGGTTGGAATTATTGGTTTAGCTATATTATTGTTAGTATGGCTGAATTGACGGCTGTTGGGATCTATATCAATTATTGGTGGCCGAACATCCCGCATTGGGTATCTGCACTTTTCTTTCTCGTTATTATTACGATTGCTAATTTGGTCAAAGTCAAATTGTATGGTGAGTTTGAGTTTTGGTTCACGATTGTGAAGGTAGCAGCCATTCTTGGGATGATCATTTTGGGAATAGTATTACTGATTAGTCCTTATCATGCTACTACAACTGGAATAAGTAATCTCTGGAAGTATGGAGGATTCTTCCCCAATGGGATTCGTGGGTTATTATTCTCCTTATCAGTAGTTTTATTTAGTTTTGGTGGGATTGAATTAATAGGGATTACAGCAGGAGAGGCGGATAATCCAAAGAAGACAATACCTAAAGCTATTAACCAAGTCATGTGGAGAATTCTGATCTTTTATGTTGGGGCTTTAACTGTCATTATGATGCTTTATCCTTGGAATCAAGTGGGGTTAGAGGGAAGCCCATTTGTAACGATTTTCTCGAAAATAGGGATACCTTCAGCTGCAACGATTTTGAATATTGTTGTATTAATAGCGGCATTATCCGTTTATAACAGTGGAGTTTATAGTAATGGACGAATGCTATATAGCTTAGCGCTGCAAGGAAATGCACCAAAGATTTTTGCCAAATTAAATCGAAATGGCATACCTGTAACGGGGGTTCTCACTTCTTCAGCTTTTACCTTAGTGGCTGTAATCTTGAACTATCTATTCCCCGGCAAAGTTTTTATTTATCTAATCTCTGTTGCAACAATCGCTGCAATTATTAACTGGATGATGATTATTTTAACCAATCTCAAATTTCATCAAGCAAAAGGAAAAGAAGCTAAGAAACAAACGTTTAAGACGCCATTTTATCCCTATTCGAATTATATCAGCTTAGCTTTTTTAATCATGACCGTAGGAATTATGTTTACGATGAAAGATATGCGATTGGCCGTTTATATCCTACCAGTCTGGATATTGATTTTATGGATCGGGTACAAGGTAAAAAAACATTTGTAAATAAATTGTTGAATTATTGATATATCTCTTTCGTGTAACGAAGGAAATACAAGGAGGATCGAATATGACAGTAGATCCTTTTTTTGTATAAAAAATGTGATTTCTACTTGACAATAATTAGAAATAGGTATTGTATAAAAAGAGGAATAGATTGATTTCTTTTTGAATATATAAAAATATTGGGGAAAACACCAAAGGAATTGGAGGTTATTGGTGTGCAACATGCCCATCATGTATCAGATAAAAAAAGTACGGGAATCAATATTGCTTTTTGGTTAACATTTCTGTTATTTGTTGCCGAAATTATCGGTGGCATATTGACCAATAGTTTGGCAATTTTGAGTGATGCATGGCATCTATTAAGTGATATTTTAGCTTTAGGAGTTAGTTGGTTTGCATTAAGGCAAGCTAGAAAACCAGCGAATAAACGATTAACCTTTGGTTATCATCGTTTTGGAATTTTTGCTGCTTTTTTTAATAATTTAACCTTAATTGCTATATCATTTTATATTTTTTATACAGCTGTATTACGTATTTTCCATCCCAAAGAGGTAAAATCATTGGGAATGGTTTACCTAGCGATTCTTGGTTTAGTGATTACAGGAACAATTGTACTTTTTCTCCGCAAAGAAGAACAGAACTTAAATGTGAGAAGTGCAGTATTACATTTCGTCGGCGATGTATTTTCTTATGCTGGAGTCATCTTAGGTGGAGTGATTCTTCATTTTACAGGTTGGCTATGGATCGACCCTGTCATAAGTATCGTTTTTGCAAGTATTATTCTACGTGGTGCTTTCTCGATGTTAAGAGAATCCTTTTGGATTTTATTAGAAGGAGTTCCTTCGAATTTTGATGTGGATCAGATTACAAAGGATATGGAAAGTGTACCAGGAGTACATTCCGTTCATGATGTTCATATTTGGGGAATTTCTGCTGAAGAAGTCATGCTTACTGCACATGTAGTTGTTGAGGAACAACCAGTATCAGAAGGGCATGATTTATTACATGAAGTAAAAAAGGTATTAAGAGGGAAATACGGGATTTGGCATTCCATTTTACAATTAGAAACCATCGATTATCAAGAGAAAAATAAAGGTGAAAAAAAATTCAATCCCAATTTGTCACCTGATCCAAAAATGGGGTTTGATATCGTATCTTTGACAAGAAAAAGTGAATAATTGTTCTTTTCGTTAATTTTTGGTTTGTTATTGCTATGAAAACATTTTGCTGATAAGATATTAACGACTCAGTTGTGAGTTTTTTTTTTTTTTTTGAGAAACAGAAAAAAGCATATAATAATTGTAACTTGAAGATAGAGAGAAAATCAGGGGGTTTGGAGACCGTGTATTTAGGTTTATCCTTGATCATCTATTCACCATATTTAACATTTCTGCCGGTTATTTATCTAATCTATCATTTAATTAAAAAGGAAAAGTTGGTTTTAGGAAATGCCTGGTCTATGGGCTTGTTTCTTTTATTTATCTGGTCTTCTTTCGTAAGTTTGATCAATTCACAAATTTTATCATTTCTTGCCTCTTTAGGAATTTTAGCTTTTTTAATTGTGACAATTTATGTTCAAGAAACTTATCGTACTGAAGAAATGATGATGAAAGTACTTCATTCGATTTTTATAATTTCCATTGGGTCAGCTTTCATTGGTGTGTTAGAAGCTTTGAAAGTGATTAATTATGATCCTGCGTGGTGGAAATATTTATTAGGTATTCGACAATTAGGTTCGATAGACGTAAATCGAATTTCGGGAACTTTTAATAATCCGAACCTTGCTGGTACTTGGTATGCGATCATGATCTTACTTGGTTTTTATTTCTTTAACAAGAATGAAGGACGTAAAAAGTGGTTTTATGCAATTGTTACGGTACTATATCTGATTGTTTTATTTTGGACGGGTTCCCGTGGTGGTGCAATCGGGCTAATTATTGGTTTTGCAACATATTTTTATTTCTTAGGTCACAAGAAAAAGGTAATTTCTATTTTAGTTATGTTTTTAAGTGGCACCATCTTAATGTTGAACTACCCACAATGGTTCCCACGTGGAAATAGCTTGTTTGCTACTATTGATGGACGGGTTTCGATTTGGGAAAACGCCGTTTATATGTTTGTCATTAAACCGATCACCGGTTGGGGGCTAATGGGGATTTATACATCAAATAATTACGTCTTCAATAAATATCGTGCTTTTCATGCTCATAATATTCCATTGACCATTGCGACTACCCTTGGGTTAATTGGTTTAGCGATTTTTATCTGGATGATATGGGAATTATTCAAAGAGATTAAGGTATTATATCGTTTCAAAAATCAACTTACCCCTTTATTAGCAGCAATACAAGCAGCTATTTTAGGGCAGGGGCTGTTTGATTTTACGATTATGAGTCCTCAAGTTGGAATTTTATTTGTGGCATCAGCAACGATGATTGAAACCCTGGCTTATTCTTATCAGCCGTCTTTGGTTCCTTATTATTTCGCAATACGCTTGAAGCAAAAAAAACAACAAAAGAGTATTGTATAGTGGGTAAATAAAGCCGAAGAGAACCTAACGAGTCCTCTTCGGCTTTTTCTTTCTGTATTCCTTTTCCCTTTTTCTGGTTCGTTTTAGAGGATAAAAGAGTATCAAGTTATTACATCATATGTTTTATCCTTTGTACATGCTTTAGATGTTTGACAGTTAGCAAACATAGATTTTTTTTATTTGAATTGGAACGGATGATGGAGTTAGCGCGTTTTTTTAGGTTAGAATAAAAATGGACAAGTTACTGATAAGAAAATGAAGGAGCCAATTTATGCGTGATACCATCTTACATATAATTGCGAATTACGGATATATCGGAATCTTTGTCTCGTTGATTCTTGGTATTGTAGGACTACCGATTCCTGATGAAACGATTATGATGCTGGCTGGATATTTGATTACTAAAGAGCATCTTAATTATTTTTTAACGATACTAGTAGCTTTTTCAGGAAGCATGATCGGTATGACGGTGAGCTTTATCATTGGCAAAAGGTTAGGCTTGCCCTTTTTAGAAAAGCATGGAGCAAAGATACGAGTGACTCCTGAACGATTAAAGCATGTAGAAAAATTCTTTAATCGGTTTGGTAAATATACGGTGTCCATTGGTTATTATATTGCGGGAGTACGTCACTTTAGTGCGATTTTTGCAGGAATCAGTAATTGGTCTTATGGAACATTTGCCCTTTATGCTTTTCCAGGTGGATTAGTTTGGGTTTTGGTTTTTGTCAATCTCGGCTATTTCTTAGGAGAGCATTGGCATCATTTTTATAAGATAATACACCATTATATGAGAATCGCTCTGTTTATTGTAATCATAGGAGCGATATTATGGGGATATTTTATCTATAAAAAGAAAAAAAAAAGACTTTGTAAGGTCAAGATTAAATCTTAAACATTTCTTAACACTTTATAAAGAAAATCTAAACACTCTCTCGGGCAAGATAAAAGTGGAAGATCACTTCCATACAAAAAAAGAGGGGTGCTTAGGAAAATGAAGAAGAACAAAACTTGGACCAATCGAGTTTTACTTACCGTTATTGGATTATTGGTCATCTTTGGTTCTGTCGCCTTTGCAGAAGAAGATGGTGGAATTGTAAAACAAAACCTAAAAAAGGATAATATCTCTTCTTGGCAACCTTTGTTAGGCATGGGACGATATTTTGGCGGAACAATGAGAACAACCATTGCAAAGACGCTCAATATGACAGAGGAGCAAGTGTATTTAGAGCGATTAAAGGGTAAATCGATAGCTGATCTAGCAAAAGAAAAGGGAATCCCAATCGAAAAAATCATGACGGAAATGAAGGCGGCTAAAAAAGCACAGGTTGATCAATTGGTTAAAGAGAAGAAGATTACTGAAGATCAGGCAAAGTTCATCCTAAATCGGATGGAAACGAATCTCCGTGCAGCCATTGAAAGAAAAGGAATTGGTCCAAGGGGAAATGGTGGTATAGGGAAAGGAAGATGTAGATAGTAAAAAGGTGGCAATCATGCCGCCTTTTTTGTATAATGCTTATATTGAATAGGAAAGGAGAATGCAAAGCTAATGAAACAATATCGTAATCCACCAGAAATGCAAATAGATGTCAGCAAAGAGTATATTGCAATTATACATACCAATAAAGGAGATATTCAGATAAAATTATTCGCAGAAGGGGCACCAAAAACTGTAAATAACTTTGTTTTCTTAGCAAAAGATGGTTATTACAACGGGGTAAAATTTCACCGCATCATCAAATCCTTCATGATTCAAACCGGTGATCCCTTAGGTAATGGTATGGGAGGTCCAGGGTATCAATTTGAAGATGAATTGCCACCTGTGAAGGAATATAAACCAGGAATCGTAGCAATGGCAAATGCAGGTCCGAATACAAATGGAAGTCAATTCTTTATTTGTAGCGGACAAGATAGTACATACCTGAATCGAACACCAAATTATACTGTTTTTGGCGAAGTAGTAGAGGGTATGGATGTTGTTGATGCAATTGCCAGTGTTCCTGTTGGTCCCTCCTTTGGCGGAGAAATGAGCAGTCCAAAAGAGGCTGTTTTTATGAAAACCATTGATATTGTTGAAAAATAGTTCGCTATTTTTCAAAGGTTAACAATCTCAACGAAATAGGGTATGCTATAGTTATCTATGATCGTTCTGATCATTAACCCTATTTTAATGAGGTGATGTTTGTGTCTTTGTCAGATGAATTACAAGAAATCGCACCGATTGATTTTGAGGGTATTGAAGATGAGAATTTAAAACAAGAAATCATCGAAGCATTAATGGAAGTCAATGACCCTGAAATCAATATTGATATTATAAATTTAGGTTTGGTTTATAAGGTGCAAATGGATGAGGAGAAAAATGTAAAAATTCAAATGACATTAACCGCAATTGGTTGCCCATTAGCTGGATCGATTACTGGACAAGTACAGCAAGCCGTAGGTCGTATCGAAGGGATCAACCAAGTTCATGTTGATTTAGTCTGGAATCCGCCTTGGGATCGCAATCGGGTGTCTAGATTAGCGAAAATGGCATTAGGTATTGCTTAAACTGTTGTTTGACTTTCCTTATTTTTCATGGTACCCTTAGACTAAAGGGGAGTAGCTATGAGAACAACAAGGTCGTCATGACAGGAATGTTGATTCCTCGGCTTTGTTGGCAACAATCGTTCGTTGTTAGCAAGACCTTTATCTTCGGATAAGGGTCTTTTTTCATGATTGAAAGTTTTTTTAAATATTAGGAATGATAAAGAGTGGAGGTGTATTATGGACATACTCAGTCTTCAATTTTTAAGCAGTTTACTAAGTATTATTATGATTGATATTGTATTAGGTGGCGATAATGCGATCTTAATCGCATTAGCGACAAGAAACCTAAATCAGAAACAGCGAAAGAAAGCTGTTTTCTGGGGTGTTTTTGGAGCGATAGCTGTAAGGGCCACATTAACCGCAATTGCAGTTTATGTATTAAAAATTCCATTCATTAAATTTGTTGGTGGGATTCTTCTTGTTTGGATTGCTTATAAGCTTTTAATTGAAGAAGATAAGCATAATGATGTGAAATCAGGTGATAACACCTTTGCAGCTATTAAAACCATCGTTATCGCTGACGTGCTAATGGGAATTGATAATGTATTAGCGGTGGCTGGGGCAGCTCACGGCCATCCTTTACTTGTGATACTTGGCTTACTCATTAGTGTTCCAATTATCGTCTGGGGTAGTGGTATCATTTTTCATTTCATCGAAAGGTTCCCCATCATTATTTTTATTGGTGGAGCTGTAATTGCTTGGACAGCTGGTAAAATGATTGCGGAAGATGATTTCATACATAGAGCGATAGTCTCACAACTGCCGTTATTAGACCTTATCATACCAATCTCCATTACAGCCCTTGTGGTTATCATGGGTTATTGGAAAAAAAACGCGAGTGCTTCATATAACAAGGTGTGAAATAGCGTATAGAATCATACAAGCCAGCGATTCGAAAATAGTGGGTTTGAATATTCTGGAAGTTGGAATATTCAAACCTATTTTTATTTTATGAGATGTTTTGTGAAGCAACTTTTGTTCTTGAAGTTGAGCCCAAAATTGAAATCGATTAAGATGAAGGAAAGGGGGAAAATGTGGTGATTTTTGGTATTGGTGTTGACCTTATTGAATTAGAACGGATTCGAAAAATTGTAGAACGAAGTGAGTTAGCTTTTATCAAAAAAATCTTAACGAGTGTAGAGATTGAACATCTACCGCGATTGCCAAGACGAAAAATTGAATATCTTGCTGGCAGATTCGCGGGAAAAGAGGCAGTAGCAAAAGCACTAGGTACAGGAATTGGGAAAAATCTAAACTGGAAAGATATCGAAATCCTCCCTCTTCCTTCGGGTAAGCCAACCGTCACTTTAAAAAATGATTATTGGCCAGTGGATGACTTTAAGATTCATATTAGTATCAGCCATTCTCAATCGATGGCAATTGCAAAAGTTCTTATCGAACAAATATAGACAGCCTGCATATCTGTCCAACTTCGGACATACATATATAACGCGGTGAGGTGAAGGAAAGTGTTATTGGTAACTGCGGAAGAGATGCGTGAAATGGACCGCAAAACAATTGAAGAAATCGGCATACCTAGTTCTGTATTGATGGAAAATGCAGGAGTACATGTAGCTAGAAAAATTAAGGAGAGGGTGAGTGATTCAGCAAAAGTTCTTGTATTAGCAGGACATGGAAATAATGGAGGAGATGGGTTTGTTACTGCAAGGCACCTTGGAAATGCAGGATATGATGTTGTCACATGGATTATTGGTAATTTAGATAAAAGTACTGTTGAAACCAGAATGCATTATCTAGCATTGGTGAAATCTCAATATCCTGTTAATTTTTACAATGAAGAATTGAAAAAAACCTTGTTTAAAACCATGGAGCAAGCGGATGTCATTGTTGATGCATTATTAGGAACAGGAGCAAAAGGGGGATTAAGGGAACCTATTGCAGGGATTATCCAATATGCAAATCAAACCAAGGCGTTTAAAGTTGCTGTAGATATGCCATCAGGAGTGGATAGTAATACTGGTGAAATCATCAATCAGGCGTTTTTAGCTGATTTGACGGTAACGTTCGCTTTACCCAAAATCGGCCAATTTATCTATCCCGGAGCGAATTTCGTTGGTGAATTAGAGGTTGCCGATATCTCTATACCACCTGTCGTTTCAACATCATTAGGGATTAAACGCTACCTCATTACTGAGGAATGGTTGAAAGATAAACTTCCGATTCGAAAAGCCAACAGCCATAAAGGAACCTATGGTCATGCCCTATTGATTGGAGGTTCAAAAGGGATGCCCGGTGCGCCAACCTTAGCTACGATGGCGGCATTACGTTCTGGGGCAGGATTGACAACAGTCGTGGTTCCAAAATCGATTCAAGCGATGGTTTTTAGCCATGTTCCTGAGGCGATTTGTATCGGCAGTAATGAGACGTCAACAGGACACTTAGATTTTTCTACACTTGCTCCTCTTATCACGAATAGTCAGAAATATACGGCGTTGGGGATTGGACCGGGAATGGGGGTATGGGATCATGGATTAACAGAGTTAAGAAAAGTGATAACTTCTTACTCTGGTCCATTAGTCATTGATGCAGATGGTTTGAATCTTCTTTCAAAAAATCCTCGTCTCCTTCTTGAACGAAACGGAGTTACAGTAATTACTCCTCACCCAGGGGAAATGGCGAGACTTATTGGTAAGGATATTCAGTATGTCGAACAGAATCGTCTACAAGTGGCTCATGAATTTGCGAAGACATACCAAGTCTACCTTGTCTTAAAAGGAGCCCATTCCATTATTGCTACTCCTCAAGGAGAACTTTATCTGAATACCACCGGCGGCCCCGAATTAGCCAAAGGTGGAACAGGAGATGTACTGACAGGAATGCTTACTGGTTTTCTAGCCCAAAGACTTCCTGTACTTCATGCGGTTTTGCTAGCTGTTTATCTTCATGGAGTGGCTGGTACCTTAGCTAGTAAACCTTCAAATTACAGCACGTTGGCAAGGGATCTTGTCGAACAAATTGGGTATGCGATTCAGCAAATTGTCGAATCACGCTAAGGCAATTACCGACACATTTCCCAGGAAATAGACAGAATCTCTCATCTGTCGAAAACTATAGGGGGATGATTGATATGCATCGGTCGAAATGGTTACTAATGACGATCGTCATCATTTTTATGGTGTTCCTATCTGGATGTGGTACGAAAGATTCAAATGACGTAGTCAGTGATCTTGAAGATCAGCTAGCGGATTTAGATAGTTATCAAGCCGTAGGGACGATGAAAATTCAAACAGGAGAAACGGTTCAAGAATATAATGTTCAAGTATGGTATAAGCAGCCTCATTTTTATCGCATCGAATTAAATAATCTAAATACAAAAGTGACACAGATTGTACTGAAAAATGATGATGGAGTATTTGTTTTGGATCCTGCAATCAAGAAGAGTTTTCGTTTTAAAAGCGACTGGCCTGAGTCGAGTGGGCAACCTTATTTATTTGAGTCGCTTGTGAAAAGTGTAATTGATGATAAAGATCGCGTTTTTGCAAAAGAAGAAGGGAATTATGTCTTTCAAGTAAAAGCCAACTATCAAAATCAATCATTAACTGCCCAAAAAGTTTGGTTTGGTAAAGATTTACAACCTATAAGAGTTGAAATCTATGATCCAAATGAAGTGAAACTTGTTGAAATGGTTTTCTCTAAATTTGAATTTGATTCTAAATTTGATGATGATGCATTTGAGATGAATCGAAATCTCGAAGGTTGGGACCAAACAAGTTTACCAGCGATGAAAAATATGGATAATAGTAAGAGTTTTGGAATCATTGAACCTAGTTATATTCCAACAGGAGTAGAAAAGAAGGATCTTAAAGTAGTGAATCAGGATAATGAACGGAAGGTAGTGTTGAAGTATGGTGGTGAGTTCAATTACAGTTTAATTGAATCTCGACCACAAGTTAGAGTAGCTAGTGCACCGGAAAATTCAAAGTCGGATATTATCGATCTTGGTTATGGTATTGGCGTTCTTACCGAAATGACAGAAACCCGTTCGTTACGTTGGACTTATGATGGGGTTGAATATTTATTAACAGGGGACCTTCCTACTGAAGAAATGGTTGCTATTGCAAAATCTGTCTTTGCACAAACAGGAAAATAAATCTTAGGCGGAATTATTCCGCCTCAGCTTGTAGACAAAGTCCCTAACTAGTGGCCAAATCTACAGGTTTTTTTGTATAATAGGGATAGAATTCTTGGTTAACGGGGGAAATTTAG
>NZ_SMAB01000027.1 GCF_004342885.1 Tepidibacillus fermentans | reverse complement strand
AAACAGTAGTGCGGTAGCCTGTGCATAGCGTACAAAAATAGGATGCTGATATTATTAGTATTAAAGCTTGATCGAGAAAAACTTGACACAAACTATACCATGAAACACCTTGCGCAAATCGTAGTTTAGGGGTAAGATGAAAACGTGTACAAGCTAGTAAATCTAAAATAATATTTACACTATAAAGATAGTTTTTATATTGATTTAAATATGAATTTTTAATACAATGAGATAAGAGAATTGATCTATTTTTCTGGATATAATCTTGACTAATTTAGTAAGGATTATACAATGAAAAAAGACGAATGAATGATCATTTAGTCGTTTTGAAACACTAAGAATTAATTGCATCAGGTCATTAGAGTTTCATATATAAGAGATGATGGAGGAATGTGGAATGACACAGCCAAAATTAGTAATCGATAATCTTCATGTTTCAGTTGAGGGAAAAGAAATTTTAAAAGGTTTATCTCTTGAGATTAAAGGTGGGGAAGTCCATGCGATTATGGGACCAAACGGAACTGGGAAAAGTACATTAGCTTCTTCCTTAATGGGACATCCCAAATATACTGTGAATAGTGGGTCTGTAATGTTAAATGGAGAAGATGTTCTCGCGATGAAAACGGATGAAAGAGCTAGAAAAGGTCTTTTTTTGGCAATGCAATATCCAAGTGAAATTAGCGGTGTAACGAATACGGATTTTTTGCGAAGTGCGATTAATGCTCGACGTGGTGAAGGCAATGAAATCTCTTTAATTAAATTTGTTCGTGAAATGGAACAAAAAATGAAGATTCTTGAGATGGATGAATCCTTTGCACAACGTTATGTAAATGAAGGATTCTCTGGTGGAGAAAAGAAACGAAATGAAATTCTCCAAATGATGATGTTAAAACCACAAATTGCAATCCTTGATGAAATTGATTCTGGATTAGATATTGATGCATTACGAATTGTTGCAAATGGTGTAAATGAAATGAAAAGCCCTGAAATGGGGGTTCTTGTTATCACGCATTACCAGCGTCTTCTAAACTATATTAAACCAGATTTTGTTCATGTGATGATGCAAGGAAGAATTGTTCGTTCTGGTGGACCTGAACTAGCTGAAAAATTAGAAGCAGAGGGTTATGATTGGATTAAAGAAGAGCTGGGGATTGTAGACGAAACAGTTGGCCAAGAGGCTTAATCGGATAGGGGGATTCACAAATGACGGTAGAGATGAATGTAAGTTTTGATAAAGAACTAATCACCCAGCTATCCCAAAACAAACAAGAACCAAAATGGATGTTAGAATTTCGCTTAAAGGCATTAGAAGTTTATCATCAATTACCATTACCGCGTTTAGAAAAGACAAAATTAGATAAGTGGAATATTGATCAATTTATACCTTTTACTGATGAAACACTTGTTGGTATAGGCGATCTTTCGGAAGAGATTCAAAATATATTAGAAGCAAACACAGAAGATCGTAGTGTCTTGGTCCAAAAAAATTCTAAGTTTGTTTATAAACAATTATCAAAGAAATTAGCTGATAAAGGAGTAATCTATACTGACCTTGATACAGCTTTACAAGAATATCCAGAACTTGTCAAAAAATACTTCATGAAAAGTGTATCGTTTGATAAGAATAAACTCCTTGCTCTTCATACCGCTTTATGGAGTGGTGGAGTATTTCTTTATATTCCAAAACATGTTGAGGTTGAGTTTCCTGTTCAAGCGATTTATTTAGCTGCTGAGTCTGGCTTATTACCACATATCATCATCGTTGCAGAAGCATATAGTAGTGTAACTTACGTCGATCATTATTTCTCTGAAAACACCACACAAAACACGGTACATAACGGCGTGGTTGAGGTGTATGTTGGTGAAGGGGCAAAGGTAAGATTTGCAACGATTCATAACTTTGCAAACGGTGTTTATGATTACACTCACCGTCATGCAGACGTACAGCGAAATGGCCGAATCGAATGGGTAATCGGCGAAATGAATGAAGGAAATACGGTATCTAATAATATTAGTATTTTAAAAGAAGCTGGTGCGGAAGCTGATTCAAAATTAGTCTTTATTGGAACAGGTAATCAGAAAACCAATTTCACATCGAAGATCATTCATGAAGGGGAGCATACCAACAGTCAAATCCTTTCTCGTGGAGTTATGTTGGATGAATCAACCGGTATTTTTAACGGAATTACCCATATGAAAAAGGGTGCCATTAAGTCAAATGCGGAACAAGCAGAAAAGGTGCTCATGCTTAGTGAAGGAGCCCGCGGGGATGCCAATCCAATTTTACTGATTGATGAGAACGATGTGATGGCGAGTCATGCTGCAAGTGCTGGGCCTGTAAGTCGTGAAGATATTTACTACTTGATGTCACGTGGTATTCCTAAGGAAGAGGCAGAAAGATTAATTATTCATGGCTTCTTAACTCCTGTTGTTTCCTTAATTCCAATTGAGGGAATGCAGGAAAAATTAGAAAAAGTTATTGAAAGGAAATTAGGAAAATGATTGATAAATCGATCCGAAAAGAATTTCCCATTCTAGATCAAGAGGTTAACGGACATCCTCTCGTTTATTTGGATAGCGCGGCAACCGCCCAAAAACCATTAAAAGTGATTGAAACCCTTGATCATTATTATCGAAAAATGAATTCCAATGTCCATCGAGGAGTTCATACATTAGGTACCTATGCTACGGATGCATATGAAGGCGCAAGGGAAAAGGTTAGAGCGTTTATCAATGCTAAAAGTATCGAAGAGATTATCTTTACAAGGGGTACAACCACTTCGATTAACTTAGTTGCTCAGAGTTACGGAAGAAGTTTTCTAAAAGAAGGGGACGAAATTGTCCTTACCATGATGGAACACCATAGTAACCTGATCCCATGGCAACAAGTAGCGAAAGCAACAGGCGCAACATTAAAATACATCCCCCTTCAACCTGATGGCACAATAGATATTGAGGATATAAAAAAGACGATTACAGCAAATACCAAACTTGTTGCGATGACTCAAGTATCCAATGTATTAGGGACCATTAACCCAATTAAAGAAGTGGTAAAAATCGCTCATGCAGTTGGTGCAAAAGTAGTAGTGGATGGTGCCCAGAGTGTTCCACATATGAAAGTGGATGTTCAAGATCTAGATTGTGATTTTCTCGCTTTTTCGGGTCATAAAATGGGTGGACCAACGGGAATTGGTGTACTTTATGGCAAAAAAGAATTATTAGAGAAAATGGAGCCTGTCGAGTTTGGTGGCGAAATGATCGAGTTTGTTGAACTCTACGATTCAACGTGGAAAGAACTCCCTTGGAAGTTTGAGGGGGGGACTCCGATCATTGCTGGAGCGATTGGATTGGGAGCCGCGATTGACTTTATTCAATCGATTGGTCTTGATGAGATCGAAAAACATGAACATGAATTGATCGAATATGCGATGGAACGAGTTAAAACCATTAATGGATTTACGATGTATGGTCCGAAAACGAATCGCGGCGGATTAATCGCCTTTAATTTAGAAGGCGTTCATCCCCATGATGTGGCGACTGTCCTAGATACAGAGGGTATTGCTGTTCGAGCTGGCCATCATTGTGCACAACCCTTGATGAAATGGCTGGATGTGTCAGCTACAGCGAGGGCAAGTTTTTATTTATATAATACAAAAGAGGAAATCGATCGTTGGATCGAAGCATTAATAAAGACAAAGGGGTATTTTAGTCATGTCTTCACTAGATGATTTATATCGTAGGGTTATTATGGATCATTATCAAGCACCAAGGAATATGGGAGAGTTGGAAGATGCAGATGCAACCATTCAACTGAAAAATCCAACCTGTGGTGATCAAATTACCCTTCAAATGAAAGTGGAAGATGGAAAAATTAAAGATGCAAAATTCCGTGGCCAAGGATGTTCGATTAGTATGTCATCCGCATCGATGATGACAGAAGCAATTAAGGGGTTAAAAGTAGAAGAAGCTCTTGATTTAGCAGACCGTTTTTCTAAGATGATGCTTGGTGAAGATGTGAATACGGACGACTTTGAAGACATCGAAGCATTACAAGGAGTATGTAAATTTCCTGCAAGGATTAAGTGCGCAACATTAGCATGGAAAGCAATGGAAAAGGGAATTAAAGAACATCATTGTGATCATTGTGATGAAGACCATCATCACGAGTAAAAAGGAGGCTGATTAAATGTCAAAAAAAGCTCCAGAAATTAGTGAAGAATACCAATATGGGTTTCGAGATAAAGATGTTTCCATATTCAAAACAGGTAAAGGCTTATCCAGAGAAGTCGTTGAAGAGATCTCAAGAATCAAGGGTGAGCCTGAGTGGATGTTAGAATTCCGGTTGAAATCGCTTGAGAAATTTTTAGCCTTTCCTATGCCTTTATGGGGTGGGGATTTAAGCGAACTCAATTTTGATGATATTACGTACTATGTCAAACCATCAGAAAGAACAGAGAAATCATGGGATGAAGTACCAGAAGAAATCAAAAATACGTTTGATAAATTAGGAATTCCTGAAGCAGAACAAAAATGGTTAGCGGGGGTATCGGCTCAGTACGAATCTGAAGTCGTTTATCACAATATGCAAAAAGAGTTAGAGGAAAAAGGTGTTATTTTCATGGACACCGATTCTGCATTGAAACAATATCCTGAACTATTTAAAGAATATTTCGGAACTGTTATTCCACCTTCAGACAATAAATTTGCAGCTTTAAACAGTGCGGTTTGGTCTGGTGGAAGTTTTATCTATGTACCAAAAGGTGTAAAATTAGAAATCCCACTTCAAGCGTATTTCCGAATTAATACAGAAAAAATGGGTCAATTCGAGCGTACATTAATTATAGCTGATGAAGGTGCTTCTGTGCATTATGTTGAAGGTTGTACCGCACCTGTATACAGTACCGAATCCCTTCATAGTGCAGTGGTTGAGATCATTGCCAAAAAAGGGGCATATGTTCGTTATACGACCATTCAAAACTGGGCACCGAATATTTATAACTTGGTAACAAAACGTGCGGTTGCCGAAGAAGATGCAACGGTGGAATGGGTTGATGGGAATATCGGAAGTAAATTAACGATGAAATATCCCGCTGTGATTATGAAAGGGCCTAGAGCGAAAGCGATGATTTTATCCATTGCCATGGCAGGAAAGGGGCAACATCAAGATGCAGGAGCAAAGGTTATCCACCTTGCACCAGATTGTACTTCAACGATCGTATCCAAATCGATCAGTAAGCACGGTGGAAAAGCAACTTATCGAGGGTTAGCAAGTTTTGGGAAGAACTCGCAAGGATCGAAATCTAGCGTGAAGTGTGATACATTGATTCTTGATGAGTTGTCCACTTCTGACACCATTCCATATAACGAAGTGATGAACAACAATATTACATTAGAGCATGAAGCAACCGTCAGTAAGGTAAGTGAAGAACAATTATTCTACTTAATGAGCCGTGGGATCTCGGAAGAGGATGCAACCCAAATGATTATCATGGGATTCATTGAGCCATTTACAAAAGAACTCCCAATGGAATATGCCGTAGAAATGAACCGCCTGATCAAGTTTGAGATGGAAGGTTCGATTGGGTAATTGAATAATTAAGAGTAAGAAGACGATCTCTCAATTGGGGGGATCGTCTTTTTTAGTGTGATGTGGGGTTTTTTATTTTCTAATTCCTCTTTACACATATTGAGATTAGCATTACAATATATTTCGTATACAAAATATATCGATACGAAATTTTGTAAGGCGAAATATTTTAATAATACTAAAATAACCTGAAAGGAGCAGATTATGAAAGAACTAAATAAAGGCATGATGGTGGTGAAAGTTTTAAAGCAAATCATGGATTCTTTCAAGCAAAATATAGAGCAAGGTTTTAAGGAAATGAACGTAACAGGTCCACAGGGAATGTTGATGGGGATATTGGTTCATCACGGAAAAATGAAAATCAGTGATTTGAGTGAGCGAATGGGGTTATCGAATAGCACAGTATCTGGTATTGTGGATCGATTAGAAAAACAAGGTTATGTTGAAAGAACGAGAAGTGAAGAGGATCGACGAGTCGTTTATGTCAATGTAACATCTGAGTTTCGAAAACAGGTGCGAAAGCATTTTAGTGAAATTGAAAAAAAGTTCGAAACCATAATGAACGAAACCGCTTCAGAAGAAATTGATAAGATATTTGAAGGTTTAATCCTCCTGAAAGAATTAATGGAAAGACACCAACAGAAGAAGGAGTAGATTGGATTATGTTTAAATTGGCGAAACATCTAAAGCCTTTTACGGGGTTAATCATTGCGGCCATTGTTCTCCTTTTTGTTCAGGCGATGGCTGATCTTTCATTACCCGACTATATGTCCAATATTGTAAATAAAGGCATCCAGCAGGGTGGAATTGAAAATGCCGTACCAGAGGCGATACGGCAAAGCCAGATGAATAAGCTCACCATCTTTATGAAGGAAAACGAGAAGAACAAGGTGTTGAATCAGTATACCCTTATTGATCATTCAAGTTCAGATTATGATCAATACGTGGAAAAATATCCAACGTTGGCTAAGGAGCCTGTATATGTCTTAAAGAAAATCGATAAGACAGAAATAGATCAACTCAATCCGATCATGGGTAAAGCACTCCTAGCTGTGTCTGGTGTTGAGAAGATGAAAGCAGAGGCAAAGGATGGATTTATTGATTTCAATGGAAAGAAAATTCCAGCCAATACGGATCTCTTTGCTTTCTTTGCGAATTTGCCAGCAGATCAACGATTCAAAATAAGCCAGCAAATGAATGAGAAATTCACCGCATTAGGGGATAATATGATTATCCAAGCGGCTGCAAATTCAGTAAAAACTGAGTATGCCGCATTAGGAATGGACACAGATAAAATTCAAAACCGATATATTATCAACACGGGAATGGTCATGCTTCTCATCTCGTTAATCAGCGCTATTTCTATTGTACTTGTCGGCTTTCTATCATCAAAAACCGCAGCAGGATTGGCGAAAAATTTGCGCAGACTTGTCTTTGCAAAAGTTGAGAACTTTTCAAAAACGGAACTGGATCAGTTTTCTACGGCATCACTCATCACAAGAACTACGAATGATATTACACAAATCCAAATGTTGGTTGTCATGATGATCAGAATGGTGATTTATGCACCGATTTTAGGCATTGGAGGAGTCATTAAAGCGATAGACAAAAGTACGTCGATGTCTTGGATTATTGCCGTAGCCGTTATCGCACTTTTAATCTTAATCTCTGGAGTATTTATGGTTACTTTGCCAAAGTTCAAGGTCATCCAAAAACTAATCGATCGACTTAACTTAGTAATGCGAGAGAACTTGTCGGGGATGATGGTGATTCGGGCATTTAACACGCAGAAATTTGAAGAGAACCGATTTGATCAGGTGAATAAAGAACTGACAAATGTGAATCTATTTGTTAATCGTGTGATGGTAGTGATGTTCCCTACAATGATGTTGATCATGAATGGCATTGTATTGCTGATCGTTTGGGTTGGCGCTCATCAGATTGCCAATTCAAGCATGCAGGTAGGAGATATGATGGCATTCATGCAATATGCGATGCAAATCATCTTTGCCTTCTTAATGATGTCCTTTATGTTTATGATGATACCTAGAGCTTCCGTATCGGCACAGCGGATTGCTGAGGTTCTAGAAACTGAGCCTGAGATCAAAGATCCTGAGCGTCCAAAAAACTTTAAAGAAGAATTAAAAGGTGTCGTGGAGTTTAAAAATGTTTCTTTCCGATATCATGGAGCAGAGGAAGATATATTAAAAAATATCAGTTTCAAAGCTTTGCCAGGCCAAACCACTGCTATTATCGGGTCCACCGGTTCAGGAAAGACCACCTTGGTGAATTTAATTCTTCGTTTCTATGATGTGACAGATGGCCAGATCTTGGTTGATGGAGTAGATGTAAGAGAAACGACACAACATGCTCTTCGAGAAAAAATTGGCTATGTACCACAAAAAAGCTCTTTATTTAGTGGAACCATTGAATCGAACTTGAAATATGCCAATGAACATGCAACAGAGGAAGATATGCAGAAAGCGGCGGAAATAGCGCAAGCCATGGAGTTTATCACGGATAAACCAGAAGGATTTCAGACAGAGATCTCACAAGGTGGAACCAATGTATCGGGTGGACAGAAACAGAGACTGTCGATTGCTCGTGCTTTGATGAAAAAGCCTGAAATCTATATTTTTGATGATAGTTTCTCTGCTCTTGATTTCAAAACAGATGCGGCTTTAAGAAGGGCATTAAAAGATCAAACGAAGTCCAGTACGATTCTTATCGTCGCACAAAGAGTTTCGACAATTATGAATGCAGATCAGATCATTGTTCTTGATGAAGGCAGAATAGTTTGTAAAGGGACACACAGGGAGCTAATGGAGAATTGTGAAACCTATCAGGAGATTGCTTTGTCACAGCTCTCAAAGGAGGAATTAGCATGAGCGAGAATACGAACAAAATAATGGCAAAGAACTCTCGCAATGCCGGTAGACAGGTTGGTATGGGATTTGGTCCAAGAATGGGCGGTGAGAAAGCCCGTGATTTTAAAGGCACTATGAAAAAATTAGCTCAATATTTAAGTGAGTATAAGCTCTCTATCCTGACTGTTCTTATTTTTGCCATCGCAAGTGCCGGATTTTCAATCGTTGGTCCGAAAATTTTGGGGAAGGCAACGACGAAACTGTTCGAAGGGGTTATGGCCAAAATTGCGGGAACAGGAAATGTTGATTTTACTGCAATCGGGAAAATCATGATTACGCTTATTGGGTTATATTTATTAAGTTCCTTGTTTGGATATATTCAAGGATGGATCATGTCCGGTGTTTCGATGAAGGTAAGTTATCGTTTTAGGAAAGATATTTCGGAAAAGATCAACCGGATGCCGTTTCGTTATTTTGATAATACCAATCAAGGGGAAGTCCTTTCCCGTGTGACGAATGACGTAGATACACTAAGTCAAACATTGAATCAGAGTTTAGGTCAGATTATTACCTCTGTTACAACGGTTATCGGTGTTTTGATTATGATGTTTACGATCAGTTGGCAAATGACCTTGGTGGCTCTCGCCATCATTCCAATCTCGATGATTCTGATTTTAATGATTGTGAAGAATTCTCAGAAGTACTTTAAACAACAGCAAGACTATTTAGGAAATGTGAATGGCCATGTTGAGGAAATGTATGGTGGTCATCTTGTGATGAAGGCTTTTAATGGAGAAAAGAAAAGTATTGAGAAATTTGATGGATTAAACGATAAACTCTATGGATCTGCATGGAAGTCTCAATTTTTAACCAGTATTATGATGCCATTGATGAATTTCGTAGGGAATCTAGGCTATGTTGGTGTTAGTATTCTGGGGGGATATCTTGCAGCCAAAAGAACCATAGAGGTAGGGGATATCCAGGCGTTCATCCAATATGTACGTCAATTTACACAGCCCATTGCACAGATTGCCAACATTTCCAATATCCTTCAACAAACAGCGGCATCCGCAGAACGTGTTTTTGAATTCCTAGCAGAGGAGGAAGAAATACCAGAGACATCAGATCCTATAAAACTAGATCATGTTGAGGGTCATGTTGAATTTAGGAATGTACACTTTGGCTACAAACCTGATCAAATGATCATCCATAATTTTTCTGTCTCGATAAAACCAGGGCAAAAAGTGGCTATTGTTGGCCCAACGGGTGCAGGGAAAACAACAATTGTAAAACTACTGATGAGATTCTATGATGTAAATGAAGGAGCAATTCTGATTGATGGTCACGATATAAGGGAGTTTAGCCGTAACGATTTGCGATCCATGTTTGGTATGGTGCTTCAAGACACATGGGTTTACAATGCAAGTATCATGGAGAATATTCGCTATGGTCGGCTTGATGCGACAGATGAAGAAGTGATTGCTGCGGCAAAAGCTGCTTACGTAGATAGTTTCGTTCATACGTTGCCAAACGGGTATGATATGATTCTTAACGAGGAAGCGACAAATGTATCTCAAGGACAAAAACAACTGATTACGATTGCAAGAGCAATACTAGCTAATCCAAGGATTCTGATTCTTGACGAGGCTACAAGTTCAGTGGATACGCGTACAGAGATCAGAATTCAAAAAGCGATGAATAACCTAATGAGAAATCGTACCAGCTTTATTATTGCACACCGATTATCAACAATTCGTGATGCAGATTTGATTCTTGTGATGAACCAGGGGAATATTGTTGAACAGGGGACTCATGAGGAGCTACTGAGAAAAGGCGGGTTTTATGCGAAACTATACACTAGCCAATTTGAGGTTGTTACTGCAAGTTAAATATGTTACAACATAAAAATTGACCCCACAAATGTGGGGTCAAATCCGTCTAGTCAATTTCTTTGATCTTTTTTATGGTACCAGCGCGAATATAATCTAATAGTTTCTCTAATGATCATTCCTGAAAAATTTCAAGAATAGATGTGGTTTATTGCTTAATTTCAATTCATGAATTTGCCGAAGTTCACAGTTAATATCACAATGGATGGATGGGGTTTTTGAAAAGGTAAGAATTTGGCTTGGATATACACTGTGATGGCCAACAATTAAATAGCTGACTACACTGGCAATAGAAGCATAAGTAGCTGTTTGAACTCCAAAAAGCTCCATCGACATGGTAATGGCAGCTAAGGGGGTATTGGCACTTGCTGCTAACAAGGCAACCATTCCTATCCCTGAATACATCGCGATATTCCCTCCGACAAGCTGAGCCCAAACATTACCCAATGTAGAACCTATAAAGAAGACAGGTGTCAAAATTCCTCCACTTCCACCCGTACTTAAGGTAATAGAAGTCGTAAAAATTTTTCCTAGAAAGGATAATCCCGTCAATTCATCCCCATGTATAGCTCGATCAATCACATCAGTCCCTAATCCAAGATAGTCAGTACTTTTTGTGACCCAGACAACAAAAATGAGTATAATACCCCCAATGAAACCTTTTAATGGTTTATAAATCTGCACTTTCTCTTTAAATAGATTTTCAAAGAAAGTCAAGGTCTTAATGAAAAATAATGCAACGATTCCAACAACAATTCCAAAAACCACCATATAAATAAACATGTGAAAATCGTTCTGACTCCCAACATCAATAGAGTATCGAAAATGGGAAATGCCAAAATAACGATTGATAAAAAAACTAATATATGATGCAAAGAGAGCTGGAAGTAATACACGATAAGAAAAGCGTCCAACATATAAGACTTCGGCTGCAAATATAGCTCCTGCAATCGGTGTGCCAAACACACCTGCAAAACCGGCACTGATTCCACAAATGACAAACCGACGATAATCATCCTGATTTAATTTTAATAAATTGGCAAAGAAAGATGCCGTCCCTGCGCCTATTTGGGCACTTGGGCCTTCCTTGCCTGCGGAACCTCCAAAAGAAAGGGTAATAATGGTAGCTAATGTTTTTATGGGAATAACTTTTAAATTAATCTTTCCATTCCTTTTATGAACGGATTCAATCACTTTTTCTGTACCATGACCTTCTGCTTCTGGCGCAAATTTGATCACTAGCCAACTACTTATAAATAGTGCAAACGGTAAAAATAGATAATAAGAAGACCAAGAAGAAGTTATTTTTATACCATAGGAAAGAAGATTCAAAAATAGAGATGTGGTTCCTCCAGCTACAATCCCTGCAAAAGAAGATAATAGAATCCATTTCAATGTACTTGCTAAGAGTACGGATTCCTCCACAAAGTCCCTATTCAGCTGTTTCAATTTTATCGCCTCCATGTTTCATGGTAGCACTTTAACGTCACTGGTGCAATTACATCTAAATTCTTATTGCTTTAATTTTATGATACTGTGGCTGGTAATATTTATAATTTTATGGCGGATAAAAGGGAATATCGTCATTATATCGAATGTTATGAATAAACCTTTATTGATATGAATTATGAAGGAGAGAAGGGAATAGTTTGAGAAATAACCTTCAGGTAATCAAAAAGAACGGATTAATATCAATTGTTCTTTCTCTATTATTAAGTTTAATAATTATGGCGATCGGATCTTTTTTTGACTGGGAGGCTTCAAACTATGTTAATATGTTTTTTTATGTGGGATTAATTCTTATTTGGATTGGCGTATTTAATTTTTTAGGAGGGTATTATATAACAAGGTCGAGTAACAATCCCCGCGAGTCTGTAATAGGCTTTTTTAATTTAAAAAAACAATTGAAAATTAAAGATGAAGAAGTTAGCGCTGATTACCATGTTGGTAGTATTCTATTGATAAATGGTGTAATTCTATTAATCATTAGTTATATTTTAGTGTGAGTTGGACAAGATTACAAATTATGGATCTATATGTATCCGAACGATGAAGTCTATACATGAATCTCTATTAAGAGCAAATATTAGATTGAGCTCTTGGAAAGGAATGTTTGATCAATAAATAACGCAAAGTAAAAGCAAGAATGGAGAAATTCAAAGAAGATAGGGATTGAAAAATAGATTAAATAGTTTTATACTATGAATATAGTTAAAAACTAATATCTTGGTCGGAGTAGAGGAGAGACCGTGACAAAAATTAGAAGATTGTTTTCTTCTAGTTTTATTGTCGCGGTCTTTTTTCTTCGTGGAAAACTAAGGAGGAGTGTACGATGAGTTTTTCAGCAAAGAGTAGAAATGAGTACCTTGAAAATATGGCTCAAACGGAATTAGACTTGTTAGTGATTGGTGGCGGGATAACAGGTGCTGGTATTGCATTAGATAGTGTTTTACGCAATATGAAAGTGGGCCTTGTAGAAATGCAGGATTTTGCTGCAGGCACATCGAGTCGTTCTACGAAATTAATTCATGGTGGGCTTCGCTATTTAAAACAATTAGAAGTCCATATTGTTGCAGAAGTCGGAAAAGAGAGGGCCATCTTGTATGAGAATGCACCCCATGTCACGACACCTGAATGGATGATCCTCCCTTTCTACAAAGGTGGAACATTTGGCAAGTTCTTCACTTCTATTGGCCTTCGATTGTATGATTTTTTAGCAGGTGTTAAAAAATCTGAACGAAGATATATGTTGGATCAAACACAAACATTACAGAAAGAACCATTGTTAAAAAAAGATGGGTTGATTGGTAGTGGTGTATATGTTGAATATCGCACAGATGATGCTCGGTTAACCATGGAAGTAATCAAAGAGGCTGCTAATCATGGAGCATTGGTGTCTAACTTTGCGAAAGTAGAGGAATTTTTGTACCAGGGAAATAAGGTGATTGGTGTATTAGTAAGGGATCTGATTACGAATAAAACATATGAAATTCGTGCAAAAAAGATTGTGAATGCGACAGGTCCTTGGGCAGATACACTTCGAGAAAAAGATCATTCAAAAAAGGGAAAGCATTTGCTTTTAACAAAAGGGGTTCATTTAGTCTTTGATCAAAGTCGCTTCCCACTTCATCATGCGATTTACTTCGATACTCCTGACAAGAGAATGGTCTTTGCAATTCCTCGTGAAGGTAAGACGTATCTAGGTACAACAGATACGGTATATGAAGGAGATATTCAAAAGCCGAGAATGACAGATGAGGATCAAACTTATTTACTTAATGCGGCGAATTCGATGTTCCCTCAACTAAAATTAACAAAGAAAGATATTGAATCAGGTTGGACTGGACTTCGACCATTGATTTATGAGGAAGGAAAATCTCCTTCAGAGGTTTCTCGCAAAGATGAGATCTTTGTATCCCTGTCTGGACTTATTACCATTGCCGGTGGTAAGTTAACTGGTTATCGGAAGATGGCGGAAAAAGTGGTTGATTTAGTCATGAAACAATTAGAAGGAAAAGTTTTCTTCCCATCTCAAACTAGGAATAAAACTTTATCTGGTGGAGAAGTAGGTGGTTCGAAAGGATTTGTTAAGTTCAAACAGGATAAGATCAAAGTAGGAATGCAACTAGGATTAACAGAAGAAGAGGCAAACCGACTAGTGAGTCGATATGGTTCTAATATTGACCAGGTTTACTCGATAATCCGTGATCGTGAAGAAGAAGGAAATCGTTATGGTCTATCAAAAGAAGTGTTTGGATCTCTGATTTATGGTTTAGAAAATGAGATGGTTCTTACACCAATCGACTTTTTCATGAGAAGAACGGGATCAATCCTGTTCAATCGTGATTGGGCAGTGAAATGGAAAGATCCTGTAGTAAATTTTATGTCCGATTATTTTGGTTGGACTCAAGAAGAGAAACAACGTTATATCGATGAACTTGAAACGGAAATAAAGTATAGTGTAGAAACAGTTAACCAGTAGGTTGAATTTAAACCACGATTTTTCTGGTATTCTTCAGAAAGTTAGTCTTTGTTCAAATGACGGTATTTAATTGAAAGTACTATATGGGATTTCCCTTACTTCTCCCTTGATAATAGTATAGGCTTTCAGCTGATCGTCTAAAAGCGAATAAATCCAATAACTTAATTCAGGATAAAACCAATTATGAACGTCGATGGAAGAAGGATAGGCCTTTGATATTGGATGAGAATGGATTACACCAATCCATTCTTTTTTTTCGACTTCTATTCGATGAAAGGCTTTGATAATCGTACTTGGCTCAAATTCAAATTCATGGATCGGGTTTGAGCTCTGATTAGGGATAGGAATAAATTCATTAATTTGTTGATCATCCAAGCTAGACACAAGAATTCCACAAGCCTCATTCGGATACTGCTCTTTTGCGTATTGAATAAACTGATCGATCACAGATTGAAAAATTATCATTATCCCTATTCTCCTTAGAGAAAAGTCATCCAATTTGTGTTAAAATCAAACAAAGATAAGTTTGTTATTCGAATGATCACTTTCGTTATATTCTTAAATTTGTTTATACCATTAATGGTGTGGACAAAGCAATCTTTAGCATAAAGAAGTATGGTAGGGAAGGAATTTCTTAAGCATACAAGGAGTTGGAATGATGACTCAACGAATCCATATCATTCATATGAATGATCTTCATAGTCGGTTTGAAAACATGCCCAAAATTGCGACCTATGTGAAACAAGTCAAAGAAATGGCAAGAAAAAAAAATGAACCGGTTATTGTGGTTGATCTTGGTGATCATATGGATCGAATGCGTTATGAAACAGAAGGAACCTATGGCAAAGTCAACGTTGAAATTCTGAATGAAACGGGAGTTCAGTTTGCAACGATCGGAAATAATGAAGGATTAACCTTTACAAAAGAAATGTTAAAAAATGCATATGAAGAACGGAAATTTAAAATATTAACTTGTAATCTAAAAGATATACATACTGGATTAGTTCCCAAATGGGCGCTTCCATATACGATAGAAAAAATTGGTGATTTAACAATTGGATGGATTGGTGCTACGGCACCTTATGAAACATTTTATCGCTTACAAAAATGGACCGTAGAGGATCCACTCCCAATTATTCAAAAGATTGTTGATGCGATAAAATCAAAGGTGGATCTGATCATCTTACTTTCCCACTTAGGGATTAAAGCTGATGAACAGATTGCCGAAGTGATTCCCGATATTCATCTCATCTTAGGAGGGCATACCCATCGTTTTTTTGAAAATGGGTTATGGAAGGGAGATTCTACATTAATTTGTCAGGTTGGCATTTTTGGTCAAGCAATAGGTCATGTCACAATAGAATATGAAGAACGAAATTCTAATAAGTGGATGAAAATGGAGGAACAAACAATACAAATCAATGAATTTCCAGACGATCCAGCCATTTTGTCTTTACTCGAGAAAAATCGAAAAACAGCTTTAAGAGAATTGGAGCATACCATCACTTACTTAGATCGACCACTTCCTGTTTCTTTAGAAAGTGAATCACCATTAGGAAACCTCTTGGCTGATGGTGTAAAAAGGTGGGTAGATGCTGAGATTGGAATTGTGAATACCGGACAATTATTGGAAGGTCTTCGATCTGGAAAGGTTACAAAGAAAAGAATTCATGAAATTTGTCCTTCACCGATTAATGCATGCAAGTTAAACTTAAATGGAAAACAAATCAAGATTCTTTTAGAGGAAGCTTTATTACCTGAAAAGGTTCATTACCCGTTAAAAGGTTATGGTTTTCGTGGAAAGGAATTAGGAACCTTGTCCGTCTCAGGCCTTTTGATTCAGTATGATCCTATGAGTGAAGATTATCATAAAATCGTTCGTATCACTTTTAACGGAGAGGAACTGATGGATGAAAAGGAATATACCATTGGTACTTTAGATATGTTTACCTTTGGCGGGGGTTATACGACGATTAAAGAATCGATTGAGGATGAGAAGGAAGTTCAATATTTTTTACCCGAGTTTATTCGGGATATTCTTGCGGTACAGTTACAAAATCAGACATGGATTGAACAAACTTTTGAACAAAGATGGATTCAAGTATAGATAAAAAGGATGCCAACACTTTTAACCTATACAACATAAAGCCCCACTTTCTCTTGGTGGGGAGAGTTAATCTATTTTAAATAAGTGTTTTCTTTTTTCCAGAGCAAATAATAACGGCATTCCAAGCAAGTAGGTTACGCCCAATTCCCCTAATCCAACCCATAACATTGCAATAGGAATCAACGAGACTTTTCCTTCAAGAAGGCCAATCTCTGTTCCAATAATTACTGCATTCACGAGAATCGCAGGAATCGGTACAAGCCATTTATTTTTGATTCGATAAGTCCAAATGGCTGCGATGAATGTTGCGGCTGATCCGACGATCACATCAACCATTCCCAAAGAACTAAAGAAGTTCGCGATAATGACTCCTATCGTTAAACCAGGAATCGCAAGTGGGGTGAAATAAGGTAGGACCGTTAAGGCTTCGGATACTCGAAACTGAATCATGCCGTAAGATAAGGGGGCAACCGCTAGAGTTAAAGCGGCATAAAGAGCAGCAATGACGGCAATAATGGTAATCGTACGAACATTTAGTTTCATACTTTTTCCTCCCAATTTTTTTTATACAGGGGTGTTGGCACCCTGTAATTCAATATCATAGTATAGTTGAAACAAAAATACAAGATGATTCTTAAGCAATCTGCCCCCATCATATCTCATTTAATCCCTTACAGAAAATGTACCAATAACTTCTCCATTTTCATATAGTTTTAAAAGATTTCGATAAACGATAAGATTGTTGTTTTTCATAAATTGATCAAATTCTTCATCTGATACGGTTCCAACGTAATCATTGGTTTCATGTACAAAATGGCTTTTTCCAACGTCCAATCCATCAAAAAACAAGCTATTCATATATTCATCTTTAATGCGAATCGTAAACATTGTTTACATAGCACCTCCATAGTTTTAGAGTAAAAAAATTTCACATTTTTATACCTTTTTTTTGCCTCAAGCAAAGTGTGAATAAAGTATTCACATAGGCCGATATTAGGTGTTTTTTGCTTTGAAAAAAGCTATAATAAAACTAATTCAAAATGTATTGTATCATTGTCATATCCAAAAAAGAGAGTTTTTTATACTTAGGATTAGCTTTAGCAGAAAAGGGAGTGTACCAACATGAGATTTGTCAATGAACTTTATCAAATGTACCGCAATCATTTAACAGGGGACGAAGAGGACGCTGTGGCCCTCGTTTTACATATATTGCAGGAACATTCAAAAGAAGATATCTTAAAGATGATACAGGAAATGGAAGAAGATGAAATATTGCAGATGTTTGCCATGTACCTGATTGAATCATTAAAATTTAAGATGGCCCAAGAAGGAGTAGGGGATCAAGGTTTCAAACCCCAACCCTCACCTAACCGCTACCATTAAACAATGGTAGTTTTTTGTTATGAAAATCTAGTCTATATGAAATAGAACTTTTTATTTATTTAGCTAATAAAAATCATCAGTTATAGTTCTTTCTAACCAAAATTTAATCCCACCCCCAAAACATTCTTTATGCTCCCGAAAGTTATAGTATCAAAAAAAGAAAACCTTGAAAGGAGAAAGAATATGAAAAAACAAATCGCAAGTATCGCATTAGCATCTGCTTTAATTTTTTCAGGGGTATCTCAGGTATTTGCTGAGACACCTGGGACACAAACAACAGTGGAATCCAACACGGACACACAAGTATCAACGGATTCTACGACAACACCAACACAATCAACAACAACAGACTCAACAACTGTAAACACCACAGATACAACTCTTCAAGTAGATGCAGGGCTAACACCTGAAGATTTTACATACTTCTTAGATAAGTTGTTCGAGAACATTCAATTAACTTTCACATTTGACCCTGAAGCAAAAGCACAAATTTATGCTGAGATCTCAGCAGAACGCTTAGCGGAGTTAAAAGCATTAAATCCCGAAACTCAAAGTAAATTTGTAAATGAATTATTAGCTTCCTATGAAGAGGCATTGACAAAAGCCGGGGAACAGGTGGAGGAGGCCAAGGCAGAAGGTACTGAAATTGCAGAAGAAACAACAAATGTGATGGATCAGGTAGCAACAGAAGGAGAAGCAACTGTAGACGAAGTTGCAGATCAACTAGAGGATGAGCAGAAGGAAGCATTAGAAGAAACCATCACCAATGTAAAAATCACTGCTGCTGTGGTTCGTGATATTGATCCAAAAGTTGTTCAATCTCTTCGTGATCAAGGAATCGGTTATGGAAAGATTGCTTTAACAGTCTCTATTTCTAATCTTTCAGGAAAATCGGTAGAAGAAGTTACTGAACTATTAAAGAAAAACGGGATTGGTAAAGTAGCCAAAGAACTAGGTATTCATCCTGGAAAACTAAAAAATGCAAAGTTGACGATCTCCATTGAAAATAATGAAGATAAAAGTACAACTGATTCAAATGAAGAAGCAAACGTAGAAAATCAAACAAGAGAAACGGTTCAAACCCAAGATGATAATCAAGATAATCAAGAACAATCTGTTACACAAGCAATAAGTGCAAAAACCCCCGTAAAAGAAAAAGTTGTAAATCATATCAAACGTGAAGTCCAAACTGAAGTAAAAGAGAAGGCACAAGAAAATGCAGAAGTTAAAGTAGAAGAAAATAAGAATGAAAAGAAAAATGACAAAAAAGAAGAAGTAAAAGAAAAGATAGAGGAAAAAGTGAAAGAGAAAAAAGAAAAAAGAGAACATGATGACGAAGAAAATGAAGTTGATCAATCTCTCTAAAACAGAATACACCTCGCAAAAAATCCTCTCCTAAAATGGAGAGGATTTTTCAATATCATCTTAAATTACAACTTCGTTTCCACAGGAACTTGACTCCGCTTTAATTTCTTCTCATAAGCGACTGCACGTCTTGTTACAGGATCAAGTTCGATCAATCCACAAGTTTTCGCTTCCCCGCATCCTTGTTTCATGAAACAAGGCATATTCAAATCCCCAAACAACCGAGGAGCTTTTTCTACTAACTGATTGACAATGGAACGATATAATAAACGGATTTCTTCTTGAGCACGCAAACATAGCCGTTTCATGGTGTGATGTCGCCAACCCACCGCATTTCGCGAATCCACATACATTGTTGCAATTCCTAATGGCAACAATGCTCTTGCTCTTTCATTTTCCATAATTTCCTCATCTGTATAATGGCCATATAACTCAAAGGCTTTTTCATGATGGTAGATCCACTGGTTTAATTCTTCTTCTCGGCCAGGTTTCTTTAATTCTGGCGGGATATAATATTCGAATCCTCCATCTTTTAAGCGAACATAGCGCAAACTTCTTTCGTCAAATGATGCATGTCTCGCTCTCATATCTTGTCTAGCAACAAAGATCGGAACTTTTTTTACGAAACTAAAAATATTGTGTTCCAAGACAGTATTATGACCACTATCGCGACAATGATTCACAATGCCTAATCGAGGTTCGCTTTCGTAACAAAGAGACCCTGCTTCGGCTGCAAACCGATCGGCATCTTCTGTCCATTGAACTAACTTAGCTGAATTAAGAGGTAGCGCTTTTGCTAATTCCACTAATGTGGGGTACTCTTTTCCTTGATATGTAAAATCGATTGCCAATTCGATCACCTTCCTATCCTTCTCATTTTAGCAAAGACTTTAAAGGTTGGGTATAAATAAGAATCAGTTTTTTTTATCCAAGTGTTCAGATGTCGTCCTAGATCGAATATGTATGTTAAAAGAGAGGAGGATGGGAAAATGCCTCGTTGGGGAAAAAGAAGAAGATTTACGATTCCAAAACTAAATATTCGACTTCAAAAGAAAAATATAATCTTTTTCACAATCATTATTTTTTTGGGATTGATGGTTCAAACCTTTTTTTATATAGAAAACCAACTTCGACCCATTCTAATGCAAATTGCCCAAGCAAGAGTAAAACAGATTGCGAATAAAGCAGTCAATGATGCAATCACAAAAAAAATTGCCCAGAATACCAATTTCAAAGATTTAATTCAATTTGAGATGGACGATCAGGGAAAAATCAGAGCAGCACTTTTTAATTATAGTGAGTTTGCCCGAATTGTAGGAGAAACGACGGCCCGTGTTGAAGATACATTAAGTAATCTCGATAAAATTGTTGAACCGATTAAGTTAGGAGCAGCATTTGATAATGAAATTATCGCCGATATGGGACCGTCTATTCCGATAACGATCATACCAATTGGTCACGCAGAAGTAACACCAAAAACGACTTATCAAAATGCAGGAATTAACGTTGTGGTCATGACAGTTGTCATAGAGATAAAAGCAGAAGTAGAAGTTGTAATCCCTTTTTCTCAAGCACCGTATACGATTACGTCTGAAGTACCGATTGCGCAAACACAGATTTTTGGCGATGTTCCTCAATTTTATTACGATAATAGTGGTAATTATATCGGTACGGACCCAAATAAAGTACAAAACGTTCCACCGATTCAAGTCATCCCAGAAACACCAACGATTCCGAATAATAGTACTGGTGGGCAGAAACAGGAATGAAGAGCAAATTCTAGTTAAACTTAATGTTTGGATAGGATTTGTCCTTTTTAAGAAGAGTATTTCATTTGATAGTCCATTCCTAAAAAATGATATGCGTAAAATATTTCTCGAGGAGATTGGTAGAAAATACTAGCAAAAAAAGAGAAGGCGTTCTATCATAAATGTATGCTTTAGCGGGCAAATACATTTAGAAAAGAGGCCTTCTCATGGATACA
>NZ_SMAB01000026.1 GCF_004342885.1 Tepidibacillus fermentans | reverse complement strand
AGCCCAGCCATTTTCGTGAGCCATTAGCTCAGCAGGTAGAGCACCTGACTTTTAATCAGGGTGTCACAGGTTCGAATCCTGTATGGCTCACCATTATTATTCCTTTTTTTGCGGGTGTGGCGGAATTGGCAGACGCACTAGACTTAGGATCTAGCGCCTTTGGCGTGGGGGTTCGACTCCCTTCACCCGCACCATTGAGTATAAGTGTTATATGCTTACTAATATATAAGCGGACGTGGCTCAGTGGTAGAGTATCGCCTTGCCAAGGCGAGGGTCGCGGGTTCGAATCCCGTCGTCCGCTCCATATTTACAATGCGTCCTTAGCTCAGCTGGATAGAGTGTCTGACTACGAATCAGAAGGTCGGGAGTTCGAATCTCTCAGGACGCGCCATTTTTCTTCGGGGTGTGGCTCAGCTTGGTAGAGCACCTGGTTTGGGACCAGGGGGTCGCAGGTTCAAATCCTGTCACCCCGACCACCAAATGAATATAAAAGTTAGTAAGCGGGTGTAGTTCAATGGTAGAACTCCAGCCTTCCAAGCTGGCGGCGTGGGTTCGATTCCCATCACCCGCTCCATTATTTTCTAAGTACATTGTAGAGCAAGATTCTGCTCAAATTTTCTGTTCGAAAAAAATTATTGTACTTAATATTAGTCGATTTATTTTGGAAATAGCGACGTCAAATTTATTATATACAATTGAATTCTAGTCTCTATGGGACTATAGGGGAAGCGGAAGCTCTCCCTTTTTTTATGCGCTTGACATTCGTTTGGAAAGAATGATGAGTTTCTTTTTACTTTTCGAACAGTTGTCTGAAACAAAGGTGAACCGCTAAAATGTAAATATACTGTATAGTCGAAATATTCGATAATAGAGGTGGAAAGATGCATAAAGATATTACAATTATTGGGGTGCCACTCGATTTAGGTGCTGGGCGTAGAGGCGTAGATATGGGGCCAAGCGCCATTCGTTATGCAAATGTAAAGGAACGACTTGAGAATGCAGGATATCATGTAAAAGATTTAGGGAATCTATATGTTCCTACTCCTGAAACATATACCATTGAGAATCCAAAGTTAAAATATTTAAAAGAAGTAAAGAAAGTGAATGAAGAATTGGCAAATCAAGTGAAAAGGATTATAGAAGAAGGACGATTTCCACTTGTTTTAGGGGGAGATCATAGTATTGCGATTGGAACAATTGCAGGAGTATCGAGCCATTATCCCAATATGGGAGTAATTTGGTTTGATGCACATGGAGATATCAATACTCCTGAGACTTCGCCTACAGGCAATATTCATGGAATGCCACTTGCAGTAAGTTTGGGGAAGGGCCATATTGATTTAGTAAATATCTTAAATTTTTCCCCAAAGATTAAGCCAGAGAATATTGTAATCATTGGTGCAAGAGACTTAGATAAAGGCGAAAGAGAATTTATCAAGACAAATGGGATTCGAGTATATACAATGCATGAAATTGACCGCATAGGAATGGCAAAAGTAATGGAAGAAACAATTCATTATTTAAAAGATAAGACTGATGGTGTTCATTTAAGCTTTGATTTAGATTGTTTGGACCCCAATGACGCTCCTGGAGTCGGAACACCCGTTACTGGAGGGGTAACTTATCGTGAAGGTCACTTGGCAATGGAGATGATTGCGGAAGCTAACTTCCTTATTTCTGCGGAATTTGTAGAAGTAAATCCAATTTTAGATGTGCGCAATCGAACCGCAGAAATAGCTGTTGGCTTAATGGCATCTGCTTTTGGCGAAAAATTATTGTAGTAGTTCTTCTATGAAAATTTTTCTTAAATTGCAATTTTTAAATCGTAGTGCTAAGATAAGCTTGAAAGTTAGGATAAAAATGAAAATGGAAAATGGGGAGCTTGAGAGGTCTTGCTGAGAGGGTATTCCGTTATGACAATACCGACCCAAAAAACCTGATCTGGGTAATGCTAGCGGAGGGATTTTTACTTTTATTTGTTCATAGCTGGCCGTGAGTGGTTAGCTTTTTTGTTTATTAAATAACACTATTTGAAAGGATAGATAATAAATGCCAGTAATTAATCTTAGTTTTCAAGTCATTCCGAAAGTTCCCGATGCAGATACTTATCGGATCATAGATTTAGCGATTGATGTCGTTAAAAGATCAGGTGTGAAGTATGAAGTAGGTCCTATGGAAACTACCATGGAAGGAGAGTTGGATCAATTATTAGAGATTGTAAAAGAAGCACAACAAGTATGTGTAGATGCTGGAGCTGAACGCGTGATGACCATCATTAAGATTGACTATCATCCAAAAGGAGTCACGATGGAAGAGAAGATTGGAAAATATCGGAGCTGATTGAATGAAGAAGATCAAAAATCATTATCCAGCCCTTCTTATGATTGTTTTTGGTCTTTTACTATGGGAATTTTTTGTGAGATTATCTCAAGTTGATATTTGGATCTTGCCTGCACCAACCGATATTATTCAAGCAATGGTCAAGCAATACCCTATCTTGCTTGACCATACACTAATTACTTTATATGAGGCACTAGTTGGATTCTTGCTTGCTGTCATTGTCGCTTTATTTTTGGCTCTATTAATCGATAGCTTTTCGTTCTTTAAACGGGGATTTTATCCGATCTTAGTTGCTTCGCAAACGATACCGATTATTGCCATTGCACCTTTATTATTGATTTGGTTCGGATATGGTCTATTGCCCAAAATTGTGGTTGTTGCCTTAGTATGCTTTTTTCCAATTGTCTTAAATACGATCGATGGATTGAACCAAGCTGATTCAGGTCTTATCTCGTTATTGCACACGATGAATGCAACAAAATGGCAAATTTACAAAAAGGTACGATTTCCATCGGCATTACCTTCATTATTTTCAGGACTAAGAATTGCTGCCACTTACAGTATTATGGGCGCAGTCATTGGTGAATGGCTGGGTGCAAATAAAGGCTTAGGAATTTATATGAAGAACTCCTCTCATTCTTTTTTAACTGCGCAAGTATTTGCAGCGATTTTAATTATTGTATTAACAAGTATTTTGTTTTTTAGCTTCCTATTATTACTTGAACAAAAATTGATACCTTGGGCAAAATTAAATCAAGAAGATTAGGAGTGAAATAAGTTGAAAAAGAAGTTCATGATGAATCTAACGATTATTCTTGCGTTCATGTTTCTAATGATCGGTTGTTCTACGAATAACAAACAAGCAGAACCACCAAAAGAAAAAGCAAAACCAATGAATATTCAGGTCATGCTCGACTGGGTACCCAACACAAATCATACCGGATTATATGTAGCAAAAGAAAAGGAATGGTATCAAGAACAGGGTTTAAATGTGGAAATCGTTCAACCGTCTGACGGTGGTGGTGCAGCGCAAATGGTTGCTGCGGGTAAGGCGCAATTTGGAATCAGTGCCCAAGAAGAAGTAACGAATGCTCGTGCCCAGCAAATCCCGATTGTTTCCATTGCAGCAATCATTCAACATAATACTTCTGGTTTTGCATCTCCGAAAGAGAAAAATATTACAACACCGAAGGATTTTGAAGGAAAGAATTATGGCGGTTGGGGAGCTGAATCGGAAAAGGCTGTTATCCAATCTGTAATGGAAAAATATAATGCTGACTTTAATAAAGTAAAATTTTTGACTGTTGGAGATGCAGATTTCTTTACGATTACCAAACGTGATGTTGACTTTGAATGGATTTATTATGGATGGACGGGAATCGACGCTGAATTAAGGAAGTTCCCAATTAATTATATTGAACTTCGGCAAATCGCTCCAGAATTAGACTACTATACACCAGTTATCATTACCAATGAGACCTATATCAAGGAACATCCGGATATCATTAAAAAGTTCATGGAAGCGACAAGCAAAGGATATGAATTTGCCATTTCAAATCCAGAAGAGGCTGCAAATATTTTGTTAAAAGAAGTTCCAGGAATGAATGCAGAATTAGTTAAAGCTAGTCAAAAATGGTTGAGTAAAAAATATCAAGAAGATGCCCCGCAGTGGGGAATTCAAAAACCAGAAGTTTGGAGTAATTATGCCAAATGGATGGCCGATCATAAACTCATACCTTCAATGATTGATGTGAATAAAGCTTTTACAAACGACTTTTTACCGAAAAAATAAGGATGTAGGAAGATGACTACCTTTAAATTGGAACTACAACATGTATATAAAGAATATCCATTACAAAATGGAAGTTTTAAAACATTAGAAGATATTTCGATGCAAATTGAAAAAGGTGAATTTGTCTCAATTATTGGCCCTAGTGGGAGTGGAAAAAGCACTTTGTTCAATCTAATCAGTGGTTTAGACTCTCCCACAAAGGGAGATATTTTACTTGATGGTCAATCGATTAAGAATAAAAAAGGCTTTGTCAGTTATATGCCGCAAAAGGACCATCTACTACCATGGAGAACAGTATTGGATAATGTAATTTTGGGAATGGAGATTAAAGGAATTCCCAAAGAAACGGCAAGAAAAAAAGCCTTAGAACATCTTGATGTTTTTGGGCTAGCTTCATTTGCCAACGAGTATCCTTCTGCATTATCTGGCGGAATGAGGCAAAGAGCGGCTCTTCTTCGTACAATCTTGTTAGATAACAATGTATTATTATTAGATGAACCGTTTGGTGCCTTAGATGAAATTACAAGAATGAAAATGCAACATTGGCTATTAGAAATTTGGGAGAAATATCACCACACCATACTTTTTGTGACTCATAGTATTGATGAAGCGGTTTATCTTTCTGACCGCGTCTATGTTTTTTCTCACCGTCCAGCCCGAGTGAAGGAAATCGTCGAGATTGATTTACCTCGACCAAGAGATCCTAGCATTATTACAGGAGAGAATTTCTCCCGATTAAAAGAAAGACTTTTAACTTTACTTGCAAAAGAATAATTTAGATTTCACTTCTAATCTTCCCCTTTATTTCATATATATGAGATTGGTAAATTTTTCTTCACCAAATTGTAACACTATTTTTCTATTACTTAGTTTATAATGATTTAGAAATAATTGTATATTTTATTTCATCTGAGAAGTTGAGAAGTTCAATTTGGAGAGAGGAAACCAATACCGCAAAGAAATCAAATTGTGAATGATTAGGAGGAGAAATCGTTGAGAAAACTTTCTTTACTTTTTCTTAGTTTGATTTTATTTATAGGGATTTTCTTTGCAGGTTGTGGCAAAGAGAAGGAACCAAAGCAAATTCTTTTAGATTCGATTAAGAAAAATGCAGAGATCAAAAGTTCATCTTTTGATGTTAAAATAGACCTTACACTTGATACAAGTAAATTAAAAGGAACAAACCAAGAGTTAGCTCCATTACAAATCTTAAACGAAGTCCACATGTCGATCAATGGTAAGCAGACGGTAGAGCCGATGCAGTATGAAGGGAATTTACATGTACAAGGGATGAATCTAATATTCGACTTTCCGATGATTTTAAAGGAAAATACATTTTATATGAAATTGCCAGCGATGATTCAATCCCAAATTGGTGATCCAAAAAAACAGTACGTTTCATTAGATATGACTGAATTCGAAAAAACAAATGATCCCCAAAAAACGGCTGAAGATAATGAAAAATTGGCAAAAGTTATATTGAATAGTTTAGATGGAAACGCATTTATTAAAGAAGATAGTAAAAAGTATTCACTAACGGACGGAAAAGTAGAAAATGCAATAACTATTGCAATTACAAAGGAAAACTTAAAACCATTTTTACAAAAATTCATGGCAGAAGGGTTACCCGTACTTTTAGAACAGTACGAAAAATATGCAATAACGGATGAGAATAAAAAAGAATTACAAAAATTGAAAGATGAACTAAATAAAAATAAAGCGCAGATTGATAAAACCATTAAGGAAATCGATAAGTATCTCAATTTAAATACCTTTAAAACTACCAGTGTCATTGATAAAGATGGTTTTGAGAGAAAAATGTTAAGTACTTTTGATGCGCTTGTGAATTTAGATCAAGAAGGATCAATTGGGATAAAACTCAATGTAGAAGTGAATCAGAACGATATTAATAAAGAACAAAAATTTGAAATGCAAATACCATCCAAAGAACAAACGATTGATCTGAATGAATTAGAAAACGAGAATATGACACTTAATTAATGGCTGGGTACCGAAACCGGTACTTTTTTTTTACGTTTTAAGTATAGAGAAGAAGGATGAAAAAGGTGAATGAGCGAATAAGTTTAAAACAAATACTAGTGATAACCAGTTAATGGAGGAAAAAGATGATGGACTACATCTTTAATATGTTAGACGACATCGTGGATATTTTATTAGTTAGTTATGTGATCTATAAATTACTGATGCTTGTAAGAGGCACTCGCGCGATTCAATTATTGAAAGGAATTATGGTCATCGTCGTCGCTTGGTTAATTAGTACATATTTTGAACTTCGAACATTGCAATGGTTAATGTCACAAGCTTTTACTTATGGTGTATTGGCCATCATCATCATCTTCCAACCAGAACTTAGACGTGCACTAGAACAATTAGGAAGGGGCCGTTTTTTTTCACGATCTATACATTACGAAGAAGAGGTTGTAACGAAGATGGTTCACGAAATTGTTGAAGCTTTTCGTTATTTAGCAAAAAGGAGGATCGGTGCCCTAATTGTCATTGAACGGGAAACAGGATTAAATGATTATATTGAGACAGGAATTGATTTACATGCGTTAGTTTCCTCCCAACTGATTATTAATATTTTTATTCCCAATACACCTTTGCATGATGGAGCTGTTATTATCCGAAATGGACAAATCATGGCTGCTGCATGCTATCTTCCCCTTTCAGAAAATCCTTTTATCAGCAAGGAATTAGGGACACGTCATCGGGCTGCGATTGGCTGTAGTGAGGTCTCAGATGCCATTTCCCTTGTCGTTTCGGAAGAGACGGGTCATCTTTCTATTGCAATCAATGGCCAAATCGAAAGAGGATTGACGCCTGAACGATTAGAGAAAAAACTTTTCGAAGAATTACGGCCAGTAGCTAAAACAATGAGTTTATTTCGCCAGAAAGGGGATCTAGATGGATAATTGGTTAAAGAATAATAATGTACTCAAAGCACTATCGCTTATAATAGCGATTATGCTCTGGCTAGTCGTTAACATGGAGCAAACAGCCAATCCAAGTCTAACCCCGATCGATCAAAGGGAGAATGCATATATATATGAAGCGAATGTAATTCCGAAATATAACGAAGAACAGTATGTAGTTGATGTTCTAACAAAAAGAGTAACGGTTACCTTAAAAAGTAATACTAGGACAATTGGGGAGATTCAGGATGGCAAAATGATTGATAAAGGTCAATTTTTTGTTGACCTAACTTCCTATAAAAAAGGAACCTTTGATGTTCCTATTCAATATACCGGTTTTCCAAGAGGAATTGATATTGACATTCAGCCTCGTACCTTAAAAGTGAAAATTGAGGAAAAACATCGGATCGAGATGCCGATTCTCGTTGATCAACTGGGAAAAGCAGCAGAAGGATTTCAAACTGGTGATGCGATTGTGACCCCAAGTAAAGTTCACATTTCTGGTACCAAAGAAGAAGTAGAATCCGTCGCTTTTGTGAAAGCGTTCATTAATGTAGAAAATGCAAACAAAATGATTACTGAGCAAGTTCCGCTTCATGCATTAGATAAAAAGGGGAACCCTGTGAAAGTTGAAATCACCCCGCAAACGGCAGAAGTCAAAATACCAGTAACCAGTCCATACCAAATGGTACCTTTAACTTATAAAATTATTGATCAACCAAAAGCTGGACTAGCGATTCAATCGATCGATCTAAAAACCAAAGATGTGACTTTATATGGTCCAGAAGAGATTGTGAGTAAATATGAAGTTTACCAAGGACCGAATGTTTCTGTTGCCAATTTACCAATAGGCAAAAATTCAATTCAGCTGAAGATTCCTGTCGCATCAGGATTATATAAAACCGAACCTGATCAAATTCAGCTTGAAATCACAATTGTAAAATCAGAAAAGAAAGATTTTAAGAATATCGGCATTGATTTAAATGGATTAAGTAAAGGACTAAAAGGGATCATCATATCCCCTACCACCATTAATTTAACTCTAGAAGGGGCGCCTGATATATTAAGATCTACAAGGAACGATGATATCCAAGCTTTCGTTGATCTAACCAATCTACCTCCAGGAGAACATGAAGTAGAGCTTCAATATAATGTACCTTTATATACGAAAGTGATAAATACAAAAGAAAAAGTCAAAGTTCGAATTGTAAAGGAGTAAAGGAATGGCTATTCGCATATCAAACATCAAGTTACCTATTGATCACACTGAGAAAGATTTCATCCAAGCCATCGAAAAGAAATTACGTCTTCCTATTAAAAAAGTAAAAGCTTACGAAATAATAAAACGATCGATTGATGCGAGAAAAGATGTGCGTTTCGTTTACCAAATTGAAGCCACTTTAACAACAGATGAAAAAAAACTGGTCGAAAAGTTACATTCACAAGACGTTCAAATCGTAAAAGAGAAAAAGCAAAAAGAATTAATTCCAGGGGATGAAGAGCTTCTTTATCCCCCTATTGTGATTGGGGCAGGGCCTGCAGGTCTATTTGCCGCATTAGAACTAGCGAAATATGGCTATAAACCTTTAATCCTTGAACGAGGAAGAGATGTGGAACGAAGAAATAAAGATATCCTTCACTTTTGGCGCACAGGAGAGCTAAACATCCATTCGAATGTCCAATTTGGTGAAGGTGGAGCAGGTACCTTTTCCGATGGTAAATTAACGACAAGAATAAAAGATTCAAGAATCGACCAAGTTTTTCAGACTTTTGTAGAAGAAGGTGCCCCAAAAGAGATCCTTTATGTTCATAAACCACATATTGGTACTGATAATTTAAAAAAAATCGTTTATAATTTACGTCAGTGGCTAATAAAAATGGGCGCGACCATTAAATTTGATTCCCTCGTTACCAATTTGATCATTGAAGAGGGTAAAATCGTTGCAGTTGAAGTGAATTACAAATATCAAATTCCTGCACAAGTTGTTGTGATGGCGATTGGACATAGTGCCAGAGATACATATGAAATGCTTTACCAACAAGGAGTAACGATTCAAGGTAAACCATTAGCCATTGGGGCAAGGATTGAGCACCCGCAACAATTGATTAACGAGGCTCAATATGGTTCCTATGCCAATGCTCCACAATTAGGGGCAGCAGATTATACATTAGTAAAAAGTGCCGGAGAAAGTGAGGATGATCGAGCCTGTTATTCATTTTGTATGTGCCCAGGAGGAGTAGTTGTGGCCGCAGCTTCCGAAAAGGGAATGGTTGTCACCAATGGGATGAGCTATTATAGCCGAGCCTCAAGAGTGGCCAATAGTGCTTTAGTGGCTACCGTTTCCACTGATGATTTTAAGGGAGATGATCCTTTAGCAGGGGTGCGATTTCTACGAAAATATGAAAAAAAAGCGTATCAACTTGGTGGTGGCGGATATAAAGCTCCTGCACAAAAAGTTGGTGATTTTCTCGATGGCGTTCCTTCTAATGATTTGGATGATGTTCCCTTTCGGCCTACTTATCGCCCAGGCATCACACCAACTGATTTACATCTCACTCTTCCTGACTTTGTGAGTCAATCATTGGAACAAGCGATTTCCGTATTTGGGAAAAAACTGCGAGGATATGATACAAGAAATGCGGTGTTGACGGGAGTAGAAACCAGAACATCAGCTCCTGTACGAATTCCACGAAAAGAGGATTTTCAATCGGAGAATGTAATAGGTTTATATCCAGCAGGAGAAGGAGCAGGATACGCTGGAGGGATTGTTAGTGCCGCTGTTGATGGCATTCGTGTCGCTGAGCTTTTAATAGAAACATATAGACGACCGAGGAAGAATTTTGAGGAGGAAGATTTACAATGGGAAAATATTTCGGAACCGACGGAGTAAGAGGTGTAGCCAATCAAGAACTGACACCAGAACTTGCTTATCGTTTGGGGAGAATCGGAGCATATGTTTTAACCAAAGAAACGGCTAAACCAACAATCGTCATCGGTCGAGACACAAGGATTTCGGGTGAGATGTTAGAAAGTGCGATGATTGCTGGTATTCTTTCTATTGGTGCTAACGTGATCCGCTTAGGTATAATCTCTACCCCTGGTGTTGCCTATTTGACTCGTAAACTGAAAGCAGACGCGGGAGTAATGATCTCTGCTTCCCACAATCCCGTTGCGGATAATGGAATTAAATTCTTTGGGGCAGATGGGTTTAAACTCTCTGATGAAACAGAACTTCAGATTGAGTCTTATCTTGACCAAGAAGAGGACAATCTCCCTCGTCCTATTGGTGGAGAAGTTGGACGAGTAGAAGAGCGTTATGACGCGAAAAATCTATATATCGAATACCTAAAAACAACCATCTCCCACAATTTTGATGGTTTAAAGATTGTACTCGATACGGCTAATGGGGCTGCCTATGAAATTGCACCAAAATTGTTTAGAGAATTGGGTGCAGAAGTGATTGCCCTTTATCATCAACCGGATGGTACAAATATCAACGAAAATTGTGGCTCAACCCATCCAGAATCCTTAATGAAGGCCGTTATCGAGCAGAAGGCAGATCTAGGCCTTGCCTTTGATGGTGATGCCGATCGTTTAATTGCTGTGGATGAAAAAGGACGGATCATTGATGGGGATTATGTGATGTTCATTTGTGGACAAGCAATGAGCGAAAAAGGGCAATTACAAAAGAATACCATCGTTAGTACGGTGATGAGTAATATTGGCTTCTATAAAGCGACTGAAAAATATGGCTTAAAAAGTGTTCAAACCAAAGTGGGAGATCGCTATGTCATGGAAGAGATGCGAAAAGGGAGTTATAACCTCGGAGGAGAACAATCGGGTCATATCATCTTCCTTGACTACAATACAACCGGTGATGGAATCTTAACGGCAATCCAATTGGTAAATGTACTGAAAGAGAAAAAATCTTCTTTATCCCAACTAGCGAATCAGATGAAGAAATATCCACAAGTTCTAGAAAACCTTCGAGTGATTGATAAGTCAAAATTTGCGAATAATCCAGCCATTGAAAATGTGATTCGTGAGGTTGAAGAAAAATTAGGGGATGAAGGACGAGTTCTCGTTCGACCTTCTGGAACAGAACCCTTAATTCGCGTGATGGCAGAAGGACCAAATGAGGATCAACTAAGAGATTATGTGAGTCAAATAATTCAAGTAGTCAAAAACGAATTATCGTGATATGATATTGGGTGTTGTGTATGGGAAGCATTTTGGCTTCCCACACAATATTATATAATATAGAGTAATGCATTCATGATAGAAAGGAGGGTAGAGGGAAAACAGAATAAAAGCGCCTGAACTACGAGGTTTGTACCAAATGTAGCTTGTAGTTGACGAGGAAGAAGGTTATCGAATCATCGGCGGATGCCTTCCGGTAGACATGAATGCCGTTAAGATAAAGCCTAAAAAGATAGGGCAACCAATCTGACAAAAGCTTTATCATCATGAACTTCGATGTATGACAATGGTAGATACTTTGTAACACAGTGAGAGGACAATGGTATATCGGGGGCAAATCCCCTGATCATCAGAGATTTTGCCTCCGATAACAATAAGGAGGATTTTACATCAATGTGCGGAATAGTAGGTTATATTGGCCAGCGAGAAGCTCAACCAATTCTAATAAATGGGTTAAAGAAATTAGAATACCGCGGTTATGATTCAGCCGGTATTGCCGTTTATGAAAATGGGGAAATCCGTTTAGAAAAATCCGTTGGACGGTTAAGTAATTTAGAGAAAAAATTAGAAAAAAGCCCAATGAAAGGAAGCATAGGAATTGGTCATACACGATGGGCAACCCATGGTCGTCCATCGGATATGAATTCCCATCCTCATATGGATGAAAGACAACAATTTGCTGTTGTTCATAATGGAATTATTGAGAACTTCCTCGAGATCAAAGAGGAGTTACTCAAAAAAGGCGTTACTTTCAAATCGGAAACCGATACAGAAGTGATTGCACACTTACTAGCAGATCTTTATGATGGTGACTTAGTTTCTACTGTCCAAAAAGCGGTTGCTCGGATGGAAGGAGCTTATGCATTAGGGATTATTAATATCAATGAACCTGACAAGTTAGTAGCCGTTCGTTTAGCGAGCCCTCTTGTAGTAGGACTTGGAGAAAATGAAAACTTTATCGCCTCTGACATTCCAGCTTTGATCGAACATACTCGTGACGTTTATATCTTAAATGATGGTGAGATGGCCGTAATTACTGCTGATCGTGTTCAATTAATGTCAACCACTGGTGAATTGATTGAACGTACTCCATTCCATGTAGAATGGGATGTGGAAACTGCAGATAAAGGCGGTTATGACCACTACATGTTAAAAGAAATCCATGAGCAACCTCGTGCTTATCGAGAAACATTGAACAATCGAATCGACCATGAGAATCAGCGAGTGGATTTAAGCAAAGAAATTCACTTAAGTGAAGATGAGATTCGGGCAATTGAAAAAATCCATATAGTGGCTTGTGGTACTGCTTATCATGCTGGATTAGTAGGGAAATATGTGATTGAAAATCTGGTACGCATTCCTGTAGAAGTAGATGTTGCTAGTGAGTATCGTTATCGTAACCCAATCATCACACCAAACACCCTAGTAATGGTCATTAGCCAGTCAGGGGAGACGGCTGATACCTTAGCAGCCTTAAGAGAAGCTCAGAAGTTAGGAGCAAAAGTACTAGCGATTACCAATGTAAATGGTAGTTCCGTAGCTCGTGATGCAGACGAAGTACTTCTTACCCATGCTGGTCCTGAGATTGCGGTGGCTTCAACCAAGGCTTATACCGCCCAATTAATTACGATTTATCTATGGGGATTATATCTCGCACAAATCCGCGAAACGCAAAGTGAAGAGGTAATCAGACAATATATTCAAGCATTGAGTCAATTACCTACACAAGTGGAGAAACTATTAGAATTTGCCCCAACGATGAAACAATTTGCAGAGCGTTATGCTCACTATGAAGATTTATTCTTCATTGGCCGTAGTCTTGACTATGCCGTTTCCCTAGAAGGGTCACTTAAACTAAAAGAAATTTCTTACATTCACTCTGAAGCTTATCCAGCAGGGGAATTAAAACATGGGACATTAGCTTTAATCACGAATGATGTGCCTGTCATCGCCTTAGCAACACAAGAAGATGTATATGAAAAAATGGTAAGCAATATTAAAGAGGTAAATGCCCGCGAAGCTTATATCCTTGGGATTACCCTCGAAGGAAATGAAGAGGGGTTAAGCAAATCTGTAAACGAAGTGATCGCAATCCCTCGTACATTACCATTGCTAACACCAGCACTATCTGTTATTCCATTACAATTACTCGCTTACTATGCAGCTTTAGCCCGTGGAAACGACGTCGATAAGCCACGTAACCTCGCGAAGAGCGTGACGGTGGAGTAAAAATTTTTAAGTCTACTATAGTTGTTGTTCCGTTGTATAACCCAAAAAACTCGTGTCACGAATAAAAAACTCGTGTTTGAGATAATAAAGTCGTGTTAAAAGTCATGGTGAAAGTAGGGTATAAAACCTTATTAGATCCATGGCTTTTATTTTTAGATGGAAGGCTCAAGTGGTAGGGGATATGGTATTGACACGACTTTTTTATCAGAAATAGGGTGAAAATAGGAAAAAATAGGAAATGAGAATAAGGAAAACGGGAGGTTTTTGACATGACTTTTTATCTGGAAGGAATTAGGAGAATAGGTTTAGGGCGGGAAGGGACAAGGGGTAAAATAAAAAAAGTTATGTTAGAAATAATAAAGTCATGTCACATATATAATAAAGTTGTGTTGAACAGTTCAATACATAATAGTTAAAAAATTAAGAAATAGAAAAGTCCATTTATAAAGAGTAAAGAAGAAAAAGAACCTAAATTGCAATAATAAATGCAACAAAATATAAAATACCAAATCCAGTTAAGGATCTTCTTATTGACGTTGTTTCGTTTTTTCTTTGTGTTTCTTGTTACTTTTAAAGGCAGATCAATATTTGTCACAGGTAGTGCACCAAGATCGATGTAGTTATAGAGCGTTTTTGTGCATACAACGACCCCAAAGAGTTGATTTGCCTTAACAAAGCCGCAGACGGCATCAGGAGACCAATGTTCTTTTTGTATTTTCTCTACGGCAAAGCGAATAAAATCAGATGCTTGGACGAGTTTATATTTAGCCCCGCAATGGGAGCGGTTGGCTTCATAACGTGCTTGTCCTGTTTCCGGGAAATAAATGTGAAAAGTATTATTTAAACCAATACAATTCGTTTGAAGAACTTCGTCAAGCTATTGAAGAATACATACACTTCTATAATTATGAACGACTTCAGAAACGACTAAACGACCTCAGCCCTATGGAATATAGAGCCAAAGCCGCTTAGATGATTTTAATTATTTCTACTGTCTACTTTACAGGGGGCAGTTCATATTTTACGGAAACCTTGAAAGCGGTCACGGATAAGAAAAGCTATATGCATACATCCGCTTATCAAGGCGTGAAACATATAGATGGCATGTTTGCACTGGAGAAAGAACTAGCTGACAAATCCTACGTAGAACGTTATGAAGAACGCCTTCGTCATTTAAAACCGATGTTAGAGGCTTATTTCGCATGGATTGAAAAGGAACATGCTCATGCATTACCAAAATCTAGTTATGGTAAAGCTATAAACTACTCTTTCAATCAAAAAGATAAACTAATGAATATCCTGAAAGATGGAAGGCTTGAATTAAGCAATAATCGTGCAGAACGAGCGATCAAACCTTTTGTCATCGGAAGAAAAAACTGGCTGTTCACAAACACACCAGCAGGTGCAGAATCAAGTGCGATTGTGTATAGCATCATTGAAACAGCAAAGGAGAACAATCTTATTCCATTTGAATATTTAAAATATCTATTCGAAAAGTTACCAAATATGGATGTCACTAATTCTGAGGAACTCGATAAACTGCTTCCATGGTCCAATGAACTTCCTGGTAATTTAATTGTAAAATAACAGAAGATTGAACAACTAAAGCCACACCTACGGTGTGGTTATTTTTTTAATTACGTGTGGTTTATTTGACGCTTACTTTAATTAGGTTTGAATACATCTTCTTTACATTTTTATCAAAAGTTACCCACACATTCTTATTTTTAAAATTAATTGTTCGATCACGAAAAAGCAGTGATGACAACAGCAAAAGAACATGACAGAAATCAACATGAAGTCCTTGTCGATGACAAGGAAGCCATGTATGTGTTTGACCGCGGGTATGTTGACTATGAACGTTTTGATCGAATGACAGATGATGGTTACTTCTTTGTATCAAGGCTTCTTATGGTTATTTCTAAATTAGGCTTACTACCCATCGAATCTCCCTCTACTTTTATTGCAAGGGATGTCCTTATGATAATGCCTGTATTGAGTCATTCCATGCCATTTTAAAGAAAGAAGAAGTTAACCACGTTCAATATCTCGACTATGAATCAGCAAGACTCGCATTATTTAGATACATTGAAGGCTGGTATAACCGCAAACGAATACACGGAAGTATTAGTTATATGACACCACAAGAATTAGAAAATCAAATTAGGGGCATAGCATAATCCACTGCCCTACTATCGAAGCCACGGCTTTACATGGAGAGGCGGGCGTGGTAAGCTTGTTTGCCTGGCAAATGAATACCCATTTACCGCTTTGCAAGAACACCATGCCCGTAGAGGCTCCATGTCAAGCCTCCCTGGGTCAGCATAAAACCTTTGTAATAACATCTGTTCGCTTATTTTTTGTGTCTAAAATATTGACTTAGATCCAATTATATCATGGTGCTTAATAATGATGGAAAGTTAATTGAAGATTATACAATCCTTGGATTAAAGAATAGTCAAAAATAATTCGTTCAGTTGCTATGAAAAATGGACAGGTTATGTTAGATTCATTAATGAATGATAAAGGAGAAATTGTTTCTGGGCATACGATTGATAATTCAGGGGAAAAGAGTACTCTAACTTCTGAAGTTAAACCTATGTTATCATGGTCGTGTTTAAATTCTTGCTTAGCTAGCCAAGGAGTCGCTGCTTGGGCTATAACAGCATTAGGAATTTTATGTGCTGTAGCGTGTGTAGGTACCGCTGGATTTGGATGTTATGCATGTTTATTAAGAATTATCAAATGGCAGCTGAAACATATAAAATTTCCTACCAACAAGTTTATCAATGGGTAAAGAAATATGAAGATGGTGGAGAAGAAGCACTGAGAGATAGACGAGGAAGGAAAAAAGAAGAACAAGAGCTCACACCAGAAGAGAAGATGAGATTAGAAATAAAAAAGCTTGAACGAGAGAATGAACGGTTACGAGCAGAAAACGAATTCTTAAAAAAGTTAGAGGAACTCGAAAGGAGGCGGGATTAAGCCAGGTACGATTTCCCGATACATATATAGCTATTCAAGAGTTACATGAGGAAGAAGGCTTTTCTATTACTCTACTTGTGCAATCACTGGGATCGCACGGTCTTCTTACTACAAATGGATCCATCGCATACCTTCTGAGAGAGAACGTCAGAATGAGGGAATCATAAAAGAGATGAAAGTTTCTGGACTACAATCTGTCATTCGAAGAAAGAGAAAGCATTATCCTCGTTCGTCACCTCAGCATGTGACTGAAAATGTGTTAAACCGAGAATTTAAAGCAACAAAACCGAATGAAAAATGGGTCACCGATGTCACAGAACTCAAATATGGATCTTCTAAGAAAGCTTATTTAAGTGCGATTCTTGACTTATATGATGGTTCGATTGTTAGTTACATGCTGGGCCATTCGAACAATAATCAGTTGGTGTTTAAAACGCTAGATCAAGCCATTGCCTCGTTACAGGGAGAACAACCATTAATTCACAGTGTAGACAGCCCCCATACGAGTGTTTTATTTTCTTCTTTTCGGGAAAAGGTCTTCATTGCGTGAAAGACGTCTGATATTTGTTTGAGGATATAGTAGCGGAACTTTTCGTCTTTTTATAGGCCGGCATTAACGTCGAATGACGGTTGTACTGGTACAACTATCCACCCTATACACATCGCCCACGCTATCTATAATCCATCATATCCTCCAATGCCTCTTCAAAAAAACTCGCAAGCTGCTAGCATTCCTTCGATAAACGCCTGTTCCCGTTCGTCATCCGTTTCGATCATGGCATATTGCAGGCGATGATCGGCAACCATCGCTTGCAGCGAAAGCAATTTCACAAGAATCATGATTTATTATTCAGAACACGTAAAACACGATTAATAAACGCTTGGCCATCTTCAAGCTCAATATATCTTAAACTATTATCATGCAATAAACTTTCTACTTTTTTAAATGTTTCCCTATCCCCATTGTCTATTAGTTTTTGTAATTCAGCTAATTCAGCTCTTAATGCGTTAATCAAACTCTCTGGTTCTTCGTCTCTAAATTCTCTAATCTTGTCGTCAAATTCATGATCATCAACTGATTGATTATAGTACCCATCCACAAAGTATTTGAGCGTCTTAAATTGTCTCTCAATATCTATCATATTCATCACCACTTCGGATAAGATGTAACAATATAAAAACCATATGGAGAATTAGGATCTCTTTTTAATAATGTAAAGGTATTTCTTAAATCGCTATCAATTTTATTTGAACCCTTTTTAATACCTTTTCCTACAGGGTGCTTATAGTTATAATTTAAAGACAACGTTGTACTCTCTGAATTCAGCAACCAATTAGCAATTTCATCGGCTTTGGCTTTTATTGTTAGATCAATTACATTACTCGCCGTAGTTTTATTAGTATAAGTACTTACATCTCTTTTTTCTGTTTTCATACGATCAAATAATTCATTATCTTTTAAAGACACGTGTTTTAAAACTGTATGACCTTTATCTACTGATTCAGAGTAATCTAATAACATTCCTGCGTCAATATTCTTTATTTTATCTGAAATGAACTTAATTACAGCATCATCTATTTCGTGTGTTCCCGTTTTTACTGTCGACTTAATTACATCTATAGCTTTTCCAGCTTTTTTTAATTCCTTGAGGTCTCCGATAACCGGGATAAAAGAAAATAATGCTAACGCAACTTCTTTAGTACTAACATTAGGTTTGGATAAGGTATCAACTAGATTATATGCATCCTTAAACGTTCCAATAACCGGAAGGAAATCTGTAACTACATCTATGATCGATTTAGCTAATTGTTCTTTTCTTTTCTCCTCTGCCTTTCTTTGCAGTTCCTGTGCCTCTTTCGATATATCGATTATTACACCTTTATTCGTTTTAGACGAAATATACGATTTTAGGCTTCTATAAGTTTGTATTCCTGCTACACCATCAGCGGATATGCCAACCAATTTTTGAAATCCTTCCACTGCTTGTTCTGTCTCAGATCCATATAGACCATCCACTTTAATTTTATATCCTGCTAAATTTAACATCCTTTGCAAGTCTTTGACTGTTTCCCCTCGACTCCCTCTGCTAAGGGTTTGTCCTGTCCACTCATTCCTGTTATCGCTTGATACATTTGATTTAGGAACGGTTGTTTGTGTTCTGACATACTTTTGCAGAGCCTGATATGTCTGCTTTCCCGCAATTCCGTCAGCTGTGATTCCAACCTTCTTTTGAAACTCCTTCACAGCCTTTTCTGTATTTGCTCCATAAATTCCATCAATGGCCCCTGGATTGAATCCAGCTTTATAAAGCCAAGACTGCAAAGTTTTCACATAGTCGTTTCGGTCTCCTCTTCTCAGCGTTTGTCCACTCCATAAATAATTCGTATAGTTCGAGGGATAATAGATTCTACCAGCAACATCTACAACGTACATCATTTAACCTCCTCTTCCACACTCTCATTTACCAATTCCAACAATAACAAATTATTACAATAGGAGGTGTCGAATTTTGTCTGAAAATAAAAAAATCTCTATCCCAAGGTAGATACACATCTTCCATGCTGTCTTTTGAAAATGAAACAACCGATCGATGAGATATGGATAATCGGGTAGGAGGTTACTCATTATTTGAGTAACCGACCTCCCACACCACCGTGCGTACCGTTCGGTACACGGCGGTTCCTAAGTTTACGCAGTAACTTGTTGATAATAATCTGAAAAGTTTAATGGGAAACATCCCTTATTTATTTGTCGAGGATTGAATGACATCGATGAGAGGCCTATGTTTAGTCTCTACAAAGTCCTTCTTCAGGGAAGTAAGTTTATGAAAAGGAGAGAGCTGATATAAAGCCACGAGTGGTTTTATGTAGGGGTGGAGTTATATGATTTTTTTTTTGAGTATTGTCGCTTATCCTTATCTTTTTTTTTTGCTTATCGATTCTGAAAATATGGCTGTTCCTGATCGAGACATATAAAAATAATCCTGAAGGCATAGACGCTAAGTTAGTGGAAAGTCAAGTATTGAATTTATGATTATTTGAGAGAGGGGTAAAGAAATGAAAGATGATGGGGATAAGCAGTTAATGTATCAGCTATTTCAGGAATTAGTTGAGGAACAGAAAAAAATAGAACAAAAATATCCGAGTGACATACCTATTGAGGTGTGTAGACATGCAATAATATCGGGAATTTTGATCGAGAACAGCTCTGGTTTTAAGGTGAATGATTATATTCCACTTATGGTAACTGAGTATGAGAAGTTATACATATGGACACATACCAAGGACGAGTATTCTTCAATTGTTTCTGAGGTATCTACTGAAGTAAAAAAGTTAAATTATTGGAAAAACCTTGGCTACATTATTCGATTTGCATTAGCTTATCACTATTTTTTTGAACATATTATTAAGATTCATTGTAAAATTAAATGCAACAATAAATATATAGAAAACGCCATGGTAAATCCGTTATGGTTAAGTCGACGAAAACCATACATAACAGGAGGATTTACCAATGGCTTATTCTAATCATAACACAAAGAAACGTCATTTTACTTATACCTCCATATGGGTGAGGTCAAATTCAAGTGCTACGAAAAGAAAAAAAAAACTCCAAGAGATTACAGATCTTCTTGGTCGCCACAAATCTACGATTTCTCGAGAATTGAAGCGAGGAACTGTTATTCAGCGTCGTTCTGACTTATCTGAGTATAAGGCCTATTTTCTGGAAACAGGACAAGCACGTTATGAAGCCAACCGCTCCCATTGCGGGGCTAAATATAAACTCGTCCAAGCATCTGATTTTATTCGCTTTGCCGTAGAGAAAATACAAAAAGAACATTGGTCTCCTGATGCCGTTTGCGGCTTTGCTAAGGCAAATCAACTCTTTGGAGTCGTTGTATGCACAAAAACGCTCTATAACTACATCGATCTTGGTGCACTACCTGTGAAAAATATTGATCTGCCTTTAAAAGTAACAAGAAACACAAAGAAAAAACGAAACAACGTCAATAAGAAGATCCTTAACTGGATTTGGTATTTTATATTTTGTTGCATTTATTATTGCAATTTAGGATGAGTTAATATTCAATCAAACGCATACTCTTATTTGCCATTTGGTACATTGTTTAATTGCCAAAAACAATGATTGACGAGGAGATTGTACGAATCGCGGTGGAAGAAACGGGGACGTAACAAAAGGGGCATGAAAAAGTGGTTCTGAAATAGTGTGCTAATTTACATTAATACATCTCAATGTTCAACAAAAAAACCCCATCCCTGTCGTTCAAGGGGTTGGTGCATTGGATGGGGTGAATCCTAATGCAATATAACAACTTTTTGGAAAATCTCTTTTAATTTTCTTTCTCATTTTTTTTCTCATCAAAGATAATATTAGAACCTTTATTCGGATCAAAGGTTTGATACCATTGAACATCATTAAATATGTGTACAGGGAACATCTCTTTATCTAATATGATAAGATTATATCTTAGTTCCCCATTATTTATTTTGTTTATTAAATCTTTCGGTATGTCATTGCTCCATGAGGTTAAAAAGGTTACGCTGTATGAAAGCTGACCATTTGTAGGTAAAGGACCTTTAACTGGTTTAGAATTCTTTACATTGGTTAGAGTAGAAAATTCTTCAGGGTATTGGATTACAAAGTAATAATCCTTGTACTGTTTAAGAATTTCATATAATTTCTCTGAAAGAACATAGTTCATAACAAGTGTTAGCGAGTGATTTTTAGCTTCTATTTCAATTTTTTTTACCAAAAAATTTGGAGGAAGGAATTTCTTCTCCAGTGTTAAATTCTTGCCTGAAGAATTGGTAGAGTCATCTTTTTTACTATGTTCTTTATTTTTTTCTATTTGATTTGGCATTTCCTTTGAACTGTGATGATTACTTATTTGTTTACTATATTCATTGTTGTCACATGCAACTAGTAGAAGTACAACTAAAAAATAAGTTTTAAAAAGTTTCTTTATCATTCACTAGATCACCAACATTTTAATATTTTATTGTTTGATGCTGTCTGAATACCCTTCATATGTCCATTGACCACTAACATATTTGGAACTAACTATATTTCCTCTATACCAGTACCGTTCAACTCCTGATGCTTTAGCCCAACGACTTCCATATCGAAGTGTATAAGTAGAATATGCAGGTATTGTCCATGAAATAGTAGTAATTTTAGTTACGGATGCTCCCAAGCTAACTTCAGTAGATACACCTACTTGCTCAACCATTGCATTAAAAGTTGATGAAACTGAAACATTTGCACTGGAATAGGCTTGTCTACTGACCGAATATGATACTGTATCGGTAGTAGGCTTGTTATTTACATGAGTGTGTTGCCAATAAATTGTTAAACCTCTTGAATCCGTACTATGAATGTATTCATAACCTGAAAAGTCAATGGATTTCGGTCTGATTACTTCTGCACTAGCACCATTTGCAGTGTGTAGCCCTATCAAACCTGTTAAAATACCTGTACTAATAAACTTAATAATCTTTTTCTTTAATAACATATAAATCCTCCCTCTATAAAATTCCGAGAGTATATGATGTTAGTTCTACGGTATACCATTTCCATTATTCTCCTTTCCATCATTGTTACACATCATCATTCTGTTATCTATGATTAGTAATAATTAATTTATACCTATTGCAATAATAACAAATTATTACAATAGGAGGTGTCGAATTTTGTCTGAAAATAAAAAAATCTCTATCCCAAGGTAGATACACATCTTCCATGCTGTCTTTTGAAAATGAAACAACCGATCGATGAGATATGGATAATCGGGTAGGAGGTTACTCATTATTTGAGTAACCGACCTCCCACACCACCGTGCGTACCGTTCGGTACACGGCGGTTCCTAAGTTTACGCAGTAACTTGTCGATAATAATCTGAAAAGTATAGGAATCCAAATCCAAGAAATTTCACTTTTCCTACGTAGTCAACCACCGTTTTCTCCCTATTTACTTTAAGGAACAGTTTCTTTTCAATAAAAGGAAAGATGTTATTCAAGATACGCTCTGCGCTCCGTCTGCTTTTGCTAAAAATGAGCATATCATCTGCGTAACGGATGAAACTATGACCTCTTTTTTCGTGCGCCCAGCATGGGCGCAAACTAGTCGGTGAAAGTCCGATACGGGGGCTGGTAGTGCCAACCGTTAGCTTAAGACAAGGGTGTCCACCGTGAGGTGGAATCTGAAGGAAGTCGGCGGCAAAACTCTGGTCTGAGGTACACGAACTACATTTGAGGCTTATCCTTGTGGGTGAGTTTGCGTAACAAAACAAAGCCCAATAACTACCCGAAA